>JAVHWE010000244.1:0-3112 GCA_032160285.1 Micromonosporaceae bacterium
GTCCTCCTGCTCGGCAGTGTTCCCATGATCACCGCGCACTGGTCCCGGCCACACGTTACGGGACCGGCGGCCCCGGATCGGACGCCGCCGTCATCCCAAATGTTACCCATCAGTAGGTTAACGATCGGTAATCGCCGGCCGTGGACCTTCGTGACTCGCCTCACCACAACTCGCGCAGGGGCACAATAGGGCAAGGGGCAATATGTCGACTTACTCCACGCGGACCGCTCCCGGCGCGGAGCCAGCGCCGCCCCACGTCGCCGCCCACCTGCTGAGCGCCGACAACCCGCGCTGCGGCTGCGGGCTGCCACGCGAGGAGTGCGTACGGCAACGGATGCTGGCGCTCTGGCTCACCTCCACGAGCGGGCCACACCAGCCGGGTACGCCAGAATCACCGGTGTGCTGACCGTACTGCGGACCTGGTTCGACCCGACCGACAGCGAACGGACTCCCACCGGCGATGCCGACCGGACGACCGCGCCGGACTACCGGTTCTCACTGGCCAACGAGCGGACCTTCCTGGCCTGGCTGCGTACCGGCCTGGCCCTGATCGGCGGTGGCCTGGCTGTCGCCCAGTTCCTCACCGCCGGCTGGGTACGCGACGCGCTCGCGGCCGGTCTGCTCGGCATCGGCGGGCTGGTCGCGCTGCGCGCCGTCGACCATTGGGCACGCTGCGAACGCGCCATCCGCCGCGGCGACGACCTGCCACCGTCGCGCTTCCCCGCGGTACTCGCGCTGTTGATCACGGCTGGCGCGGGCGCGCTGATCGCGGTGGTCCTGATCGGAGTGTTCGGCCGGTGAGCGATCCCGGCCGGCATGCCGGCGATCCGGCCGCCGAGTCGGTACCCGGCGCTGCGGCCCAGCCGGCACCCAGCGCAGCGCCCCAGCCGATGCCGCCGGCCCGGCCGGTACCCGGCGCGGAAATCGGGCGGCAGCGTGAACGGACCCGGCTGGCGTGGCTGCGGACCGTGCTGGCGGCGACCGCGGTGTCGCTGCTCAGCGCCCGCCTAGCCGTCGGGACCGGACCGACCCGCGACGACGTTCCCGCAGCGACCGCCCTGGCCGCACTCTGGCTGACCGTGGTCGTCATCTGCCGGGCGCGGATGCGCGTCCTCGGGTCACCCGGATCGGTCCGGGCCAGCCGGTCGACCGCGGCGCTCGCGCTGGTTGTGGTCGGGTATGCGCTACTCGGCGCTTTGGTTACGGGACTGCGCAGGTGGTGACCGGTGCGCGATGATGTGCGCCATGATCCGGCTGTACATGCTGTTCGCCCTCGCCGACCTGGTGGTGCTGGTGCTCGCCCTGATCGACTGCCTTTCGTCGGAGGAGTACGAGATCCGCGCGCTGCCCAAGATCGTCTGGGTCTTCATCATCCTGCTCTTCTCGCCGCTGGGCGGCATCATCTGGTTCGTGGCCGGCCGGCCGGTGCACGAGCAGGTCGGCGGGCGCGAGCCGTGGCGTCCCGGCGACCGCTTCTCCGAGCGGACCCGGCCCCGGTCGGTCGCCCCGGACGACGACCCGGTGTTCCTCGGTAACCTGGCCCGCAGCCAGCGGGAGGACGCGGAGCTGCTCCGCCGCTGGGAGGACGACCTGCGCCGCCGCGAGGAGGAACTGCGCCGGGGAAAGGATCCCGACCATCCGGACAAATAGGATCAAGCTGCCGTGTCGTGGCTCCATCCTCGTGACTCGCGGAGTTCCCGTGCCGAACGGCCGAGTTCAAACGCCAGACGTGCCGCGTCATGCGCCTCCCCGGCACCCGGCTCGGCCATCCGCCGGTCGCGCACGGTCTCCCAAGCTGTTCTAGTCAGGCGAGGTTCGAGCTTCGGGGGTACGCGTCGGCCGGGTCGGTGAGGACGTTCACCAGGTACGGCACGGCGGCGTCGAACGCGCGGTGCAGCGCCGGCCCCAGGTCGGCGGGCTTCTCGACGGTCTCCCCCGCCCCGCCCAACGCCCGTACCACATCGTCGTAGCGCAGGCCGGGCTGGAGGTCGGCGACGACGTCATAGCCGTACATCATCTTCATCGGGTGCTTCTCCAGACCCCAGATGCCGTTGTTGCCGACCACGATCACGACCGGAAGCTTCTGCCGGACCAACGACTCGACGTCCATCAGCGAGAAGCCCGCCGCGCCGTCGCCCATCAGGACGCAGATCTGCCGGTCCGGATAGGTCAGCCTGGCCCCCATCGCGTAGCCCATGCCGGTACCGAGGCAGCCGTACGGGCCGGGGTCGAGCCAGCACCCCGGTTGCGACGGGTGCAGGTACCGGCCGGCGTAGGACACGAAGTCGCCGCCGTCTCCGATGGTGACCGCGTCCGGGTCGAGGACCTTGCGCAGCTCGCCGTAGACCCGGCTCGGCCGGATCGGGTCGGTGTCGGCGGCGAGTTCGTCGGCCTCCCGGGCCTTCGCCGCGTCCTCGGCCGCCCGCAGGGTCGCGATCCAGTCGGAGTGATCGGCGCGGACCCCGGTGAAGTCGGCCAGACCGGTCATGATCAGCCGTAGGTCACCGGCGGGCGACGCCGCGGTCGTGACCTGAGCGGCCCGTTGCGAGGGCGCGTCAACCACGTGGACGACCTGGGCCTCGCCGAAGTCGCCGAAGCCGAGCCGGAAGTCGAGCGGGGTACCGACGACGCACACCACGTCCGCGCCGGCCAGCGCGGCGCGGCGGGACCGGGCGAACGCCAGCGGGTGCTCCGGCGGCAGGACGCCGCGGCCCATGCCGTTGGCCAACACGGGTACCCGCAGCGCCTCGGCCGCCTCCCGGAGGGCGGCGACGGCGTTGCCGGCGTACACGTCGGATCCGGCGATGATTACCGGTCGCTGGGCGGCGGCCAGCAGCGCGGCGCACCGGTCGACCTCGGCGGGGTCCGGGGCGATGACCGGAATGGTCGACGCGCCGGGCAGGCTCGCCTCGGCCCGGGAGAAGATCACCTCCAGCGGGAGGTCCAGGAAGACCGGGCCGCGGTGTGGGGTCATCGCGACCGTGGCCGCCTCGTGGACCCGGGCCGCGATGTCGTCGGCGGCGAAGATCGTCGCGGCGTACCGGGTGACCGCGCGGACCAGCGGCAGGTGGTCCAGCTCCTGGAGGCTGCCGGCTCCCCACCGGAACTGCGG
>JAVHWE010000253.1:0-2515 GCA_032160285.1 Micromonosporaceae bacterium
GGGCAGGACCGGCGTCGCGTGCACCAGATGACCCCGGACGATCTCGTCGGTTGCGGTCACGCTGGTGACCATCCGGCGACCGGCCAGGCGGCCGAGATCCGGGTACGGTGTCGACGACATGGTCAGCTCAGCTCCTCAAGAAGTTCAAGAACGGGGCGCGGGCCGGCCGCCACGGCGTGGACGGAGGGGTCGGCCGGGTGCAGCTCCAGCAGCGGCCGCCGTGCCGGCGCGGTCGCCGCCCGGTCCGACACGGCCGCCGGCGATCGGTCCGTAGCCGCCCGGTCCGGGGCGGGGCGGTCGATCCAGTACCGGGCGCGGCAGAACCGTGGCGGGTCGAGCGGCTCGCGGCGCGGCCGGTAGCGGTCCCGCTCGACGTCGAGCAGGTCGCGCACGATGACGTGGCAGTTGGTGCCGCCGAAGCCGAAGGCACTCACCCCGGCCCGGCGGGCTCCCTGCCGCGGCCGCCACGGCTGGGCGGTGACGGCGGGGAAGAACGGCGACGAGTCGAAGGCGAACCGCGGATTCGGTTCGTCGCAGTGCAGGGTTGCCGGGATGACGCGGTGCACCAGGCTCAACACCACCTTGTGCAGGCTCGCCATGCCGGAAGCCATCAGTAGGTGGCCCAGGTTGGACTTGACGCTGCCGACGGCGCAGTAACCCCTCTCGTCGGTGTCGCGGCGGTACGCCCGGGTCAGTGCCTGCAACTCCATCGGGTCACCGACCATCGTTGCGGTACCGTGAGCCTCCACATAGGAGATCTGGTCGGCGCGCAGCCCGGCCGCCTCCAGCGCCGCCCGCACCACCTGTTCCTGCGCAGCCGGGTTGGGGGTGGTCAGACCCATGGTGCGGCCGTCGTTGTTGACCGCGGTGGCCTCGATCACCGCGTCGATCCGGTCGCCGTCGGCGAGCGCCCGGTCCAGCGGCTTCAACAGCAGCACACCGACGCCCTCGCCGAGTACGATCCCGTTGGCCTTGGCGTCGAAGGCGTGGCAGATACCGTCCGGTGAGAGCGCGCCCGACGCGCTGAGCTTGAGGTACGGGACCTCGTCGAGGAGCAGGTCCGCACCGCCGACCACGGCCAGGTCACAGTCGCCGAGTTGCAGCGCCTGCCGGGCGAGGTGCAGCCCGGT
The DNA here is from genome assembly GCA_032160285.1 of Micromonosporaceae bacterium. GTDB lineage: Bacteria > Actinomycetota > Actinomycetes > Mycobacteriales > Micromonosporaceae > Planosporangium. Next base: position 1,131 of record JAVHWE010000253.1, read on the forward strand.
GAGCGACGACGAGCAGGCGCTGTCCACGGTCAGGTTGGGCCCGCGCAGGTCGTACACCTGGGCTGCCTGCGCGGCGATGAAGTTCTGGTTCAACCCGGTCACCGTGTTGCGCGTGGGTTCGCTGATCCTCGACCCGTAGTTGCTGGTACCGGCACCGACGAAGACCCCCACCCGGTCGCGCGCCAGCTCTGCCGAGCCGTATCCAGCGTCGCGGATGGCGGTCTCGACGCCCTCGAGGAACAGTCGGATCAACGGGTCGACGTGTGCCGCGTCGGCCGGCGCGATACCGAAGAACCCGGGGTCGAAGTCCTCGATGCCGTCGAGGTAGCCACCCCACCGACTGGTGCTGCGACCGGCGGCCGGACGCGCCGCATACAACCGGTCGACGTCCCACCGCGACGGCGGCACCTCCCGTACCGCGCAGCGGCCCTCGCGCAGCAGCGACCAGTACGCGCCGGTGTCCGGAGCGCCGGGGAACCTGCTGGCCAACCCGATCACCGCGATCGGCGTACCGACCGACCGCCGCCCGCTCGAAGCACATGCGGCGTCCACGGTGGACGCGGGGTCGGCGGCGCCCGGTACGAAATGGTCCGCCGCTTCGGACGGCGCGGCCGGCACGCCCGGCCGGGTCGGCTCGGTAGGCACGCCCGGCCGGGTCGGCTCGGTAGGCACGCCCGGCGCAACCCGCGCGCCGAGCTCAACCGGCGGGACCGGCTCGGTCGACATCGGTGGGTGCGGCTCGCCCTTGGCAAGCCACCTCTCGATGTGCGCTCCGTACTCCGCGGTGAGGTACCCGGCGAGTTCCGCGACGCTCGGGTACTCCAGGATCACCGACGGCCGAAGCGCGCTGCCGGCCAGCTCCTCCAGCTTGCCGACCAGGCTCGCCAGCAGAATCGAGTCGACGCCAAGGTCGGTGAAGGCGACGGTGGCGCCGATCTCGATCGGCGCCAGCATCAACTCGTCGGCCAGCAGTTCGGTGATCCGGGCGGCGACGGCGTCCAGCGTCCCGGCGGGGCGGCCGGCGAGGACCGTCGACGCGGATGCGGCGGTACCCGTCACGGTGGCCGCGTCGCCCGGCAATCGGTCGGAGTACCAGGCGTCCTCGGCGTTCGGGAGGATGTTCGCGGCGATCACCGACGTACCGGGTGCCTGGTGCAGCGCCGACTCCAGCAGGTCGAGGCCCTGCGACGCGGTGAGCGCACCGAATCCGAGTTGGTGGTAGCGCGGGCTGGTGACCTCGCCCATGCCCAGTCCGGTCCAGCTACCCCAGTCGATCGACAGGTAGCGGGTTCCCGGCGCGGCCGCACGGGCGAGTTCGGCGTACCCACCGAGCACGGCGTTGCCGCTGGCGTAGTCCGACAGGCCGACCGCGAGCGGGGCGACGG
>JAVHWE010000305.1:0-9021 GCA_032160285.1 Micromonosporaceae bacterium
CGGCGGCTGGCACCGTCGAGTCCGAAGTGGTGGATGTGGTCGAGGTTGGCCGACGAAATGGCCAGCGGCGGGCCCGTGGGCGCCGCGAGCCGTTCCCGTACGGCGGCGACGACGTCGGCGTCCCGTACCAGGTCCACGGCGGCCCCGCCTAGGACGACACGATCGGGTGTCATGCGTTTACCCCCTGCTCCATCGCATCACAACGGCGCCGCATTACCATCACCGGATCACCGCGGGTGACCACGCGTCGTGGACCAGGACACGCGGGACGCCGCCGCCGTCCGCCGGTACCGCCCACACGTCACTGGTCGCGCCGGTCGGGGCGGCGCGCGGCAGCCCGTACACGATCGTGGTGTTGTCGAGCCACTCCACCTGATCGTCGACGCTGCGGGCCTCAGCCAGCACCGTCTCGCTGCCCGTGGCCAGGTTGTACACGGCCAGCCGCCACCGGCCGGGCGGTAGGCCGCCGTGCTTCTTGAACCCGATCCTGGTGCCGTCCGGCGACAGCGACGGGCATTCGACGTCGCCGCGCAGCGCCGTCAGCGTGCGGGTACGAATGCTCCCACTGACCAGCCAGGTCCGGCCGCCGGACGCCGCGGTGGCGTAGAAGCGGTCGTCGTCGGCGAAGGTCACGCCCCAGACGTTGCGGTCCGGTGCGGTCACCGACCGCCCGTCCACGACCAGCCGGAACCGTTCGAGGTCGGCGGCGACGCTGCCATCGACCCGGCTGACGACGGTACGGGTGGAGAACTGGCCGGGGTTGGCGTACGAGTCCCCGTACACGAACGTGGTGGTCGCGGCGAGTGAGCCGGTGGCCGACAGCCGGACCCGGCTCGGTAGGCCGGCCAGCGGTAGCTGGCTCGCCGGTGACCAGTCGGCGTTGAGCACCTCGGCCCGGTACGTGGTGGTCAGCCCCCGGTTGGCGGACAGGCACAATGCCCGCGCGGCGGTGGCGTACACGCGGTCGCACGATACCGGCGTGACCGCGCGCGGCCCGTCGGGTGCGGCCAGTCCTACGGTCGCGACCCGACCGTAGGAGTCACCCGGCGCGGTGCTGCGGAACACCAGGCGCGGTCCGGTCGCCACCGTCGCGAGGTCAACCCGGGCCGGACCGACCTCGGCCCGGGCGGCGGCCTGCCGCCCGTGCACGCGCAGCACATAGCCGACCGCCCCGACGGTGCTGACCACGACGACGGCGACCAGCACCGCCAACCGGATCCGGGTGGTCATGCGCGGTTCCCGTCGGCGGCGCGGCTTGCGTCGGCCGCGCGGTTACCGTCGGCGGCGCGGCTTGCGTCGGCCGCGCCGTCGGCGGCGCGGAGCAATCGGTAGGCGACCGGCACCGCGGCGGCCAGCAGCAATGCGACGACCAGCAGTGCCGGGCCACGGCCGACGGTGATCCAGAGGCTGCCGAACGCCAGCGACGAGGAGAAGCGGGCCAGCGCCACCACGGTCTGCGCGGCGGCGATTCCGGTGCCCCGGGCGGTCGGTGCGACCAGCCGGCTGACCAGCGCCGGCAGCACCCCGTCGGTGGCGGCGTAGAAGGTACCGAGCAGGAGCAGCACCGCGACGGTCGAGGGGGTGCCGGTGATCGGCCCACCCGCGCTCAGGTACACCCCGATGAGCGCGACATGCCCGCCCACCAGCACCCGGGCCCGGCCGATCCGGTCGGCCAGCCGACCCATCGGTACCGCGAGGCACAGGTACACCAGGTTGGTGCCCACGTACAGCAGCGGGAACACCGTGGCGGCGAGGTTGTCGCGGCGCTGCAGTGACAGGTAGAGGAAGCCGTCGCCGACGGTCAGGACGCCGAGCAGGGCGGCCGCGACGAGCGGGCGCCGCAGGCGGGCACCGGCGATCTCCCGTACCAGCTCGCGCGGGCCGATCCCGGCCCGTGCCCCGCCAACGCCGCTCCCACCGACGACAACACCGTTCCCCCCTCCGGCGGCGGCGGTTCCGCCGACGGCAACGGCGGTTTCGCCTCCGGTGGCGATGCTGGTGCGCCGGTTGGGTACGAAGAGGACGAGCACGGCGACGCCGACGACGGCGAACGCGAACGAGGCCACGAAGATCGAGTCGTAGCTGCCGGGGACGGCGGCGAGCAGCGCGAACGCCAGCAACGGGCCCGCGACGGCGCCCGCGGTGTCCAGCGCCCGGTGTACGCCGAAGGAGCGGCCGAGCATGCCCGGCTCGGACGCGGCCGCGATCAGCGCGTCGCGGGGCGCGGTCCGCAGGCCCTTGCCCAGCCGGTCGGCGCTGACGACCCCGATGATGGCGGCGAAACCGTGTGCTCCGAGCAGCGCCAGACGGCTGATCGCCGACACCCCGTACCCGGCCGCGGCCACCCATTTGGGCCGGTCGCTGCGGTCGCCCAGGTACCCGCCGAGGATCCGGACCAGGGCGCTGACCCCCTGGTACATGCCGTCGACGAAACCGTACCCGAGAAACCCGAGCCCGACCTGCGCGGTCAGGTACAGCGGCAGCACCGCGGCGACCATCTCCGACGAGACGTCCGTGAGCATGCTGACTCCACCGAGCAGCAGCACCGTGGTCGCGACCCGTCGGCTGACGACGCCGGTTCGCGGACCGGTGGCGCTACCGGAACGGTCGCGCAGCGAGACGTACACGATGCTGTGCCCTTCCCGAGCGGTCCGCGTCGGACCCGCTCGCGGCTGACGTCCGCCCCAGTATCCGTGCTGCGCCAGCCCGCATAACATCCTCGGATCTGACGAATAGTCGACACGGCCGGTTGCCGACGCACCGTCCGAACAGGACGGTTCGGGTCACGGATTACCGCGCCTCGGTCAGCTGGCCGTCGACCTCGGTGTACCGGGTGCCGTCGTTCGGGCAGGCGAACTCGCCGGGGCCGGTCGCGGTCAACCGGACGCCGGCCCGGCCGACCCAGCCGATCCGGCGCGCCGGTACGCCGGCCACCAGTGCGAAGTCCGCGACGTCGGAGACCACCACCGCACCGGCGGCCACCAGCGCCCAGCGGCCGATGGTCACCGGCGCCACACAGACCGCCCTGGCCCCGATGGCCGCGCCGGTACCGACGACGACGCCGACCGCCGCCCAGTCCGCGGCCTTCTTGAGCCGGCCCTGCGGGGTGACCGCCCGCGGGTACGTGTCGTTGGTCAGCACCGCCGCCGGCCCGACGAACACGCCGTCGGCCAGTCGCGCCGGCTCGTACACGAGGGCGTAGTTCTGCAGCTTGACGTTGTCACCCATGATCACGCCCGGCCCCACGTACGCGCCCCGGCCGATCACACAGCCGGTACCGAGCTCGGCGTCCTCGCGTACCTGGGCGAGGTGCCAGACCGTCGTGCCGGCGCCGATCGTCGCGTCGTCAGCCACGTCGGCGCTGGCCATCACCCGTACGCCGGGGCGGTTGGAACTGTCGGTCATTCAGGTTCGCTTTCGGGGAGGCTGGGACTTTCGAGGCTAGACCCCGTGCCGTGGGCCTTTACATGTGACCATCTGGTCACCTATCTTGATGGCGTGACCGACGACGACCGGGTGTTCAGGGCGCTGGCCGACCCCACTCGCCGGTACCTGCTCGACCTGCTTTTCGCGCGCGACGGCCAGACCCTCACGGGGCTGGAGTCCGAGCTGGAGATGACGCGCTTCGGCGTCATGAAACACCTCAAGGTTCTCGAAGACGCGGGCCTCGTGGTCACCCGCCGGTCCGGCCGGGAGAAGTTGCACTTTCTCAACCCGGTACCGATCCGGCTGATCCACGACCGCTGGATCGACAAGTACACCGAGCGCCGGGTCGCCGCGCTGCTCGACCTGAAGACCGAGTTGGAGGGCAAGTAATGACGAGTAACACAAAGACGGAAACCGTTGTCCAGGTGTACCGGGTGTACATCAAGGCGACACCGGAGGCGGTCTGGGCCGCGATCACCGATCCGGAATGGAACCGGAAGTATGGCTACCAGTCGCCGTCCGAGTACGACCTGCGGCCGGGCGGCGCGTACCGGGTGCTGGCCAACGAAGAAATGAGGAATCACGGTGGGCCGGAGGTGATCATCGACGGCGAGGTGATCGAGGTTGACCCGCCGCGCCGCCTGGTCCAGACCTGGCACGCGATGTTCAACCCGGAGTTGACGGCGGAGGCGGTCACCCGGCTCACCTGGGAGATCGACAGCGAGGGCGACAGCGGGGTAACCCGGCTCACCGTTACCCATGAACTCGACGGCGCACCGGTCACCGCGGCGTTCGTGTCCGGCGCGGTCGCCGATGCCGGCGGCGGCTGGAACTACATCATCAGCGACCTGAAGACACTGCTGGAGACCGGGCGGACGTTCACCGGCTGAGCCCGTACGGCACAGCCGGTGACATCGAGCCGGCTGTGCCGCCCGGTTCTGACGCGGTCACCGAGCGGAGTCTGAAGTTGCCATTTGTCCTTTAGCGGTGCCCCGCCAAGCATCAGAATTCGCGCATGGACCGATCCATGCACATCACGGTGGGCGGGATCATGCTCGGCGCGTGGGCCGGGTTCGCCGCCGGGTGGCTGTTCGCGGTCATGAGTCGGGCCTGGCGCGACGTTGCCACCGCCCGGACCGCGAGCGGGAAAGCCCAGGCCACGGCGTGGAGCCACTCCCGCGACGCGCTGGTACTCGGATTCCTGCTCGTGGTCGTCGTCGCGTTCGCGCTCGGCCACGGCTGACCCGCCCGCCGACCGGCCGCTCAGTCGTTGACCTGGCTGCGTTCGATCTCGTGGAAGGCGCGGGTGAGCTGATCGTCGACCGGTCGGCCGTCGAGCAGGTCCGCCACGAGTAGGGCCGCGTGCCGGGCGGTCGTCTCGGGTGTGGGCGTTGTCGCCTCGGGGTCTGCGACACCGAGCGCCCCGGCGAGCAGAACCAGCATCAGGTCCGGGTCGGTGTCCGGCTGCCATTCGGCCGACTCGCGTACGGACCGCTCCAGCACGTCGCGGATGTCCTCGCCGTCCAGTCCGTCCGGATGGGTCTGCTCCAACAGCAGCCGAACCACCGTGCCCAGGACCAGGCCGGTCTGCTCGGAGTCCAGGGCCGCGAGGGCGGCCACCGCCGTCGTCAACGCCGCCGGATCGCGTCGCTGCGCGGCCGTGACCGCGGCCGACGCGGCGACCGCTACCGACCGGGCCGGCGGGGGCAGGTGGCGCCACTGACCGTTCATGACGCCGACCCTATCCGCGCCGGTCCGGGCGGCCAGTCGCCGCAGTGATGGAACGGCTGCTGTCCATCGGGTAGCGCACGACCCGAGCCGCATCCCGCCCGGGATGCGGCTCGTGTCGTGGGTGGGCTCGTGTCGTGTCGTGTCGTGGGTGGGTCAGAAGGTCCAGCCGATGCTCGACCACTGACTGCTCGACCAGGTCCGCCCGGACCAGGTGCGTCCGGACCAGGTGCGTCCCGACCACTCCGGGTCGGTCCAGGCCGCGCCGGACCAGGAGGTACCGGTCCAGGTCGCCGCGGCCCAGGTCTTGGCGGCCCAGGAGGTACCGGTCCAGCCGTCGCCGGCCAGTCGCTGGCCCAGCCACAGACCGCCCTGCCAGGAGGTCTTGGCCTTACTGGCCGCCGCCCAGGTACTGGACGTGAACGGGCCGACGATGGTGCGTTCGCCGGTGAGGTTGGTGACGCCGTCCACGACGTGGGTGGTGCCCCGAGCCAGCTCGAGCGAGCCGGTACCGGTCGCGGCGGTGAAGGTCTGGGGCGGCAGGGTGCCGGCCGTCCCGCCCACCGCCGGATAGGCGTTGATCTGCTTGATGCCTTGGTCGGCCGGGCTTGCCGAAGCCAACGGCGTGCCGCAGACCTTGAGAATCCACTTGACCATGTCCGGGGTGTACGAGGGCCACTTCTGGAGCATGAGAGCCGCGACACCGGAGACGATCGCGGCGGCCTGGGAGGTGCCGCTGCCCTTGAACAACGCGTCACCGACGCGGGCGGTGGGGTAGGCGGTGTCGATGGAGGAGCCGGGGTTGCGCAGCGACACGACGGACTGGCCGGGTGCGGCGATGTCGACGCGACGGCCGGTGGTCGACGCGCTGAACGGCGATACCGTCGCGGTGCCGCTGGTAAACAGCGCGGGTTCGCTCTTGGCGTTGACCGAGCCGACGCTGAGCACGTACGGGTCGGTCGCCGGGCTGGTGAGCCGGTTGGTCACACCGGTGTTGCCACCGGCGACGACGACCACGATGCCGGCCTTCCAGGCGTTCTCGACGGCCATGTTGAGCGGGTCGACCTTGTAGTCCTGCGCGCTGTCGGTCCCGTACGACAGGTTGATCACCCTGATCGGGGCGGTGGTGTCGTCGTTTCGGTGCGCGACGACCCAGTCGAGGGCGGCGATGACCTGCGAGACGTCGACCGCGCCGTCGGCGGTGCCGACCTTGATCGAGGTGATCGTCGCACCGGGGGCGATGCCGGTGTACCCGGCGGTGGGGTCGCTGCCGGCGATGATGCCGGCCATGTGGGTGCCGTGGCCGTTGGTGTCCAGATAGCGCAGGTTCGGGGCCTGGGACTCGAACGACAGGTCCGGGCCGTTGCGGATACGGGTGACGGGCAGGCCCGGTACCGAGGTCACGCCGGTGTCGATGAGCGCCACTCCCACACCACGGCCATCCACGCCGTACGCGCTGCGCGCCTGCTGCGCGCCGGACGCCACCACCGCGTTGGTCAGGGTCGAATCGGACGCCCAAGCCGCCTGCGTGGTCGCGGCGTGTGCCGGCGCGGCGAACACGGTCAGTACGGCACCAGCGGTGACGAGTGCCGCGCTGAACGCGCCGGTACTCCGCCGTGGAACGATGCGTTGCATGGGTGGGGGTCCCTTCCGTGGGCCAAATCCGACACCCCAAAGGATCGCAACCGCGTGACATTCCCGTGACGGAGCGTTAGCACAGTCGTGTAGCCCAACCGGAGGACAGCGCGGTCGCTCGCAGCCATCGGAACGTGACGGCTGCTGCGCGTGGGATCCAGCCTGCCCCGCTCCGGAAATCCGGCCCGGCGGTGGCGCCCGTTGACGCCCCCGTCGATACCGGTGACCTGTTGCGGCTGGACTGTTTGGGCCCTGGAATCTGGGCGCGCCCGGCAGGATTCGAACCTGCGACCGACGGATTAGAAGTCCGTTGCTCTATCCACTGAGCTACGAGCGCCTTACGGGCGTGGTTGGATGCTGCTGGACAAGCAGGCTACCGCCACACCACTCCTGTGCGCCTGCCGGAAGGTCCGGTGACGCGCCGGTTTATTGTCATGTACCTGTGTGTCGGTTTAGCCGCCCGTCGCGTAGTAGCCGGTGAACCACCGTCTGACCTCGTCGAAAAGCTGCTTGCGGGCGGGCTCCGCGGACAGCGCCAGATCATGCAGGCCACCGTCGATGCGCACCAGCGTCGTGCGGCGGCCGAGGGCGGGCGTCCACCGGGCCATGTGGTCGATATCCAGTACGGAGTCGGCGCTGCGCGCCACCTCGTTCCAGCGGGCCCGCTTGTAACTCAGCGTGGACGACGCCACCAGGATGGGCGCCGGGATGTCGAGCCCGGCGTGCAGGCGCTGCTGGCCCAGGTGAATGGCGCGCAGCCAACCGGCCCGGATCGGGAAGCCCGGCAACGGCTTCCAGGTCAGGTCGTAATCCCATTCGCCGTACCGGTCGCGGTGCAGGCTGCTGCCGTGCACCTCGTTGAGCCCGAGCGGCAGTTTCTGGTACGGACGCCGTCGGCCCACCCGCACGAGTACCGGCGTGACGACGGCCTTGACCGCCCCGGGCACGTTCATGTCGAAGAAAGGGCTGTTGAAGAACATCGCGTCGACCACATCGGTGTCACGCCGGTCGTGTGCCCAGAGCGCGGTGACGAGGCAGCCGGTGGAGTGGCCGTTCACGAGTAGCTGGTGGTGCCCGTCGACCTGGCGGATGAGGCGGACCGCCTCGTCCAGTTCCGGGTAGTACACGGCCAGGTCGTCGCAGTAGTTGGGGGTCTGGTGGGGGAGCAGGCTGCGACCGTACTTGCGCATGTCGAGCGCGTAGAAGTCGATTCCCTGCCCGACGTAGAAGTCCGCGAGGTGCTGCTGGAAGAAGTAGTCGGCGAGGCCGTGAACATAGAGGACCGCCCGCCCGTCCGGTTGTTCGGCGAGGCGACGCACGAGCGTCGCGGTCACCGGCCCCTCGTCGTCGGTACCGAGGTCGATCGTCTGCCGTTCGTACGGTGAGCCGAGCAGGTCCGTCTCCACGAGTGGAGGCTACCGCGCAGGCAATTCCTTCGGGCACATAACAGATCACCGTGGTGGTCGCCGCCCCGTCCACAGCCCACCCTCGCTGTCCACAGTTGCGGGTACGGGCTGTCGCGCGTCCTCCGATCCACCGAGGCTGGACGGCGAATCACCCGTCGGATACGCAATTGGGAGAGGCCCATGTACGACACGAACGTGACGATTGTTGGTAATGCGCTCAACGCGCCCGAGTTGCGGCGGACCAGCAGCACGAACGCGCTGGTCGCCAACTTTCGGGTGGCTTCGACGTCGCGCCGCTATGACCGGGACACCGGTCGATGGGTGGACGGGCCGAGCCTGCGGGTGCGGGTCACCTGCTGGCGGCGGCTGGCCGAGGGCGTGACCCGGTCGGTGGTGACTGGTGATCCACTGATGGTGACCGGCCGGATGTACACCCGCGACTGGGTCGGCGACGACGGTCAACACCGGGTGTCGTACGAACTTGAGGCCGTCGCGGTCGGCCATGACCTGTCACGCGGCTTCTCGCAGTTCATCCGTCACCGTGCGGCCGGCGCGACAAGCGTCGTGGAGGATGCCGAGACCGATACCCGGATTGCCGGCGAGGCGAGCACCCCGGTCCCGGCGTTCGCATCGGCGTCCACCCACGCGTCGGTGTCTGCCCCGGGGTTGGTACGGGCGCCTGAGGCGCAGTCCGCGCGTCCCGAACGGACCCGGCGGTACGACGGGGCCGAGGGTTACCCCACACCGGATGGCGCTGTGGCGCCTGCGTTCGAGCCGTCCCCGCCCCATGACGGGTACGACGAATTCATCGGCGTTGGCGCGGCTA
>JAVHWE010000375.1:0-3908 GCA_032160285.1 Micromonosporaceae bacterium
CGCCGACCAGCGCGTGGCCGAACAGGCCCAGCGAGTACACCCGCATGATCGAGGCCGTGGCGGCGGTGTCCGCGGGGCCGAACCGGCCGTGCTCGAGCAGGACGCGCACGATCACCGGGGCGAAGACCACGAGGTACGCGACGGCCACGAAGATCAACGCCGTCACGTTACGGAGATCGGCCTCCAGCCGGCGGCGGGCGGTCGCCGCCTCGCCGGCCGCGACGGACCGGGCCAGCGTCGGGAAGGTGACCGTGCAGACCAGGAGCGCGACCAGCATCGGCAGCTGCGCGACCTTCTGCGCGTAGTTCAGGTGCGAGATGGTGCCCGGGGCCAGCGACGACCCCAGGAACCGCTCGACGAACACCTGCGCCTGCCGGGCCAGCGTGTACACCCCGATCGGCGCGAACGCCCCGAGCGTGACCGCCGATCCACCGACCGCGAACCGTCGCGGCAACCCGACGTGGCGCAGGAACGTCGGCAGCTGCACCATCACCATGAACACGCTGCCCAACGCCACCCCGGCGGCGGCGCTGACAATGCCGAGCCGGCCGTGCAGCGTCCACATCAGACCCAGAATGCCGATGTTGTACGCGAGGTGGATCGCGGCGGGCGCGCCGAACACGTGGCGGGCGCGCAGCGCCGCGCTCAGGTACCCGGTGATCCCGAAGGTCAGCACGGTGATCGACGTCAACCGGGTACAGGTGACCGCCAGCGCCGGATCGGCCAGGCCGGGGGCGACGACGCGGACCAGCACGGGCGCGCCGAGCGCGACCGTCGCGGACAGTGCGACCAGCGCCACGACGACGCGCGGCAGGGTGGCGGCCACCACCCCGCGGACCGCCTGCATCTCCGACCGCGCATCGGTCAACGCCCGGCTGAACAGCGGGATCATCAGAAACGACATCGCGCCCTCGACCACCAGCGGAAACGCGGTCTCCGGCACCGTCCAGGCGACCAGGAACGCGTCGGTACCGCCGTCGGCGCCGAACAGCCGGGCCAGCAGCAGGTCGCGGACCAGCCCGAGCACCGAGCCGGACAGCGTGACGACCACGGTCACGATCGCCGCCCGTACCAGGGTGGTCTCGATCACGTCGGACCGCGACCGCACCGGGCCGACGGGCCGCGCCGGTTTGTCGGGTGCGAGCGTCATGATGTGCCCCCCGCGACCCGGCCGGACGGGATGATCATGCTGCGCCGGGCGACCAGGCCCAGCACGATCGCCAGCAACACGCTGGTCGGGCCGGCGCCGATATCGCCGTACCCAAAGTCGATCAACGTCCAGACCATGATCGCCGGGGCGGCCAGGTCGAGCATCCGCTCACCGGTCGTCGGGTTGGCGGTGCGTCGTCGCCGCAGCGCGCCCAGCGCCAACGTGGCGAGCAGGCCGCCGAAGGCCAGGACCCCGACGGTGCCCTGTTCGCTCGCGACCATCAGGTACTGGTTGTGCGCCGACAGCAGCGGCTCGCGGCTGACCCCGGAGCCCGCCTGGCCGACGTCGCTGCCGGCCGACAACGACATCGGCGCGTAGCTGTCACGGTAGGCGGCGAAGTCCTTGAGCCCCACCCCGAGTACCGGGTGGTCGGCCCAGATGCCGCCGGCCGTCCGCCACAGCGCGTACCGGTCGGCGACCGATCGGTCGGGCTGACTGCCCGACGACACGATGCTGGTCAGCCGCTCATCGACGGTGCCCGACGACCGGTCGCCCACCGCCGTCACCACGGCGACGGCGACCACCAGGGCCGCCGTCGCCGTCACTGCCGCCGCCAGTCGCCAACTGAAGATCGTGATCAGCACCGCCACCGCGCACACGGTCGCGATCCACGCGCCGCGGCTGAGCGTCAAGCCCAGCGCCGCCACCTCGAACGCGGCCGCGGCGAGCAGCGCGATCCGCGCCCGGCCACGCAGCGCCAGGCCGAGCGCGAGGGTAACGACCAGGCCGTACCCGATCAGCGCGCCCAGCGCGAGCACCTGCTCCGCGCCGAACGTACCGACCGCACGGACGTAGTCGCCGCCGTAGGACGCGCCGGTGTGGGTCGCGTACTGGTAGACGCCGACCGCGCCCTCGAACACCGTGGTCACCACGATCGCGCCGGCCACCAGCAGCAGGTCGACGCGGTCCACCAGCGACATCGCGACGGCGACCGGGACCAGGACGAACAGCTCCGCGTACCGCACGAAGCCGACGACACTGGCGCCGACGTCGCTGGCCGTGACCGTGGCCAGGGCGAACGACGTCAACGCCGCCGCGAACGGCAGCCACCCGCGCCGGGCGTCCGACCGCGCGCCGCCGAGCAGGCGGACGGCCAGGGCCGCGACCACCAGGGCAGCCCCGAGGTCGGCGGCGGTCACATGACCGGACGCGGTGACGTCGGAGATCCGGCTGGGCAGACAGATCAACAGGACCGTACCGGCGACGATCAGGCTCGGCCGGCGCACGACCAGGTCGACGGCGGTGAGCAGCCAGGCGAGGGGGGCCAGCGCCACTCGGACCGGGCCGCGCGCGACCGGCAGCAGTACCCGGGCTGGAAACGACTGGATGGTTGCCATGATCAGAGCCGGTGGATGCTGAACATCGAGCCGACGGTACGGAGAATGATCTTCAGATCGAGGCCGAGCGACCAGTTCTCGGCGTAATAGTTGTCGAACCGGACCCGGTCGGCGATCGACGTGTCGCCGCGCAGCCCGTGTACCTGCGCCCAGCCGGTGATGCCGACCGGGACCCGGTGCCGGTCGGCGTACCCGGCGTAGGTGCGCTGGAAGCGCTCCACGAAGAAGGCCCGCTCGGGGCGCGGCCCCACCAGCGACATGTCGCCGCGCAGCACGTTGAACAACTGCGGCAACTCGTCGAGCGAACTGATCCGCAGCAGCCTGCCGACCGGCCCGACCCGGGCATCGGTACTGATGTTCCACCGGACCTGCGACTCCCGGTCCGACGACGGGGTCAACGAGCGGAACTTCATGATCGTGAACGGCCGGCCGTAGCGTCCGATCCGGTCCTGGTGGAACAGCACGCCGCGCCGGCCGGACTCGTAGCACACCGCCAGCGCGCAGACGGCCAGCACCGGCGACAACACCAGCAGCCCGATCCCCGCACCGACGATGTCGACGATCCGCTTGAGGGCCCAGCGGCGCAGCTGGGTCGGTTCGGGGCGCAGGCGTACCAGCGGAACACCGTGCACCAGCTCGGCGCCGGTACGCCCCAGCGACAGTTCGAACAGCCGGGGTACCACGAGGATCGTGGCCCCGTGGTGGCGGCACCGGCGGAGCGGATCGACCAGGTCGGCGTCAGCGCCGCCGGGGAACGCCACGATCACGTACTCGGGCCGGTACCGCTCGACGAGCCCGACGAGGTCGTCGGCGCCTCCCAGCACCGGTGCGGCCAGGTTGGTCGGTGTCAACGGCGGGTGCCCGACGATACCGATCGGCGTCAGCCCGTACCCGCGGTCGGTGCCGAGCACCGCGGCCAGCCGTAGCGCCAGGTCGCCGGAGCCGACGACGAGCGTGGGGCGGCCCGGCGACCGGCGCCGCCGCCAGCCCAGCGCCCGGTATCCGACCACCCGCGTCAGCACGACCCCGCCCAGCAGCGCCCCGCCGAGCAGCACGGCGGCCAGTACCCCGGACCGACCGGCGGCCGGCGATCCGATCGTCACCGACCCGCTCGTCACCGGCCCGCTCGTCGGCTGCCAGAGCCAGCTCGTCGGCTGCCCGAGCCAGCTCGTGGGCTGCCCGAGCCAGCTGGCGACGACGGTGACGAGTGCGACCGCGAGCACCATCCGGGGCAGGTCGTCAAGGACCGAGTACCGCAGTCTCGGCCGGTACAGTCCGACCGCGGCCAGCGCCATCACCGCCGTGGCCGCGCGCACCGCGAGATCCGCCGGAGCCGACGACGAGCGTGGGGCGGCCCGGCG
>JAVHWE010000376.1:0-3113 GCA_032160285.1 Micromonosporaceae bacterium
TGGAGAACTACGGCTTCATCCGGACCACCGGGTACCTCGCCGGCTCCAACGACGTGTACGTGTCGATGTCGCAGGTGAAGAAGTACGGGCTGCGCCGCGGCGACGCGGTCACCGGGGCGGTCCGCCAGATCCGCGACAGCGACCAGCGACGCGACAAGTACAACCCGCTGATCCGCCTGGACACGGTCAACGGAATGGAGCCGGAGGAGGCCCGGCGCCGGCCCGAGTACTACAAGCTCACCCCGCTGTACCCGCAGGAGCGGCTGCGGCTGGAGACCGAGCCGCACATCCTGACCACGCGGGTGATCGACATCGTGATGCCGCTCGGCAAGGGGCAGCGGGCGCTCATCGTGTCGCCGCCGAAGGCCGGTAAGACGATGGTGCTTCAGGCCATCGCCAACGCGATCACCCGCAACAACCCCGAGTGCCACCTGATGGTCGTGCTGGTGGACGAGCGGCCCGAAGAGGTCACCGACATGCAGCGGTCGGTGAAGGGTGAGGTCATCGCCTCCACCTTCGACCGGCCGCCGGGCGACCACACCATGGTGGCCGAGTTGGCGATCGAACGGGCCAAGCGCCTGGTCGAGCTGGGCCACGACGTGGTCGTGCTGCTCGACTCGATCACCCGGCTGGGTCGCGCGTACAACCTGGAAGCCAAGGTCAGCGGCCGGATCCTGTCGGGTGGTATCGACTCGACCGCGCTGTACCCGCCCAAGCGCTTCCTCGGCGCGGCCCGCAACATCGAGAACGGTGGGTCCCTCACCATCCTCGCCACCGCGCTGGTCGAGACCGGCTCGATGATGGACACGGTGATCTTCGAGGAGTTCAAGGGTACCGGCAACGCCGAGCTGAAGCTCGACCGCAAGATCGCGGACAAGCGGGTCTTCCCGGCCATCGACATCGACCCCTCCGGCACCCGCAAGGAGGAGATCCTGATGGCGCCGGACGAGTTGGCGATCGTGCACAAGCTCCGCAAGGTGCTGCACGCGCTCGACTCGCAGCAGGCGCTCGACCTGCTGCTGGACCGGCTCAAGAAGACCCGGACGAACATCGAGTTCCTGATGCAGATCGCGCAGTCCACCCCGGGCGAGTGACCGCGCCACCCCGGTCCGCGCCGGTCAGCCGGCCGGACCGGGGTGGGAATGTGACCCCGATCGGCGGTGTTTGAACGGCCGGTGTGTTCAGACCGTGGTCCCGGTCAGCCGGGCGAGGCGGCATGGCACACTGGTGCATCGGCCAGGTTCCGGTTCACGCCCGAGTTATCGCCCGAAGGCGGCGGTGGCGATGACGGCGACCCGGCGACCGCATACGAGAGGACCGAGAGTCGTGAAGCCCAACATCCATCCGCAGTACGTGGTGACCGAGGTCAGCTGCTCCTGCGGCAATACGTTCACCACCCGGAGCACCGCGAAGAACGGGCAGATCCACGTCGAGACGTGCAGTGTCTGCCACCCGTTCTACACCGGCAAGCAGCGTGTGCTCGACACCGCCGGCCGGGTCGCGAAGTTCCAGCAGAAGTACGCCAAGGTCAACAAGGCCAAGGCCGACGCGGCCGAGAAGTAGCTACGCAGACGGCGCCCATGCCGCGCCCCGTTCGGGGCTGCGGTACGGGCGCCGTCGTCGTATGCCATACCGCTTCGGCGGATCCGGCCGGCCACGATGGGGACAGCAATGAGCAGCGAGCGTCTTGAGGCACTCCTCGCCGAGTACGCCGGGTTGGAGCAGCGCCTCGCCGACCCGGCGGTGCACGCCGACCAGAACACGGCGCGCCGGATCGGGCGACGGTTCGCCGAACTGACCCCCAACGCCAAGACCGCCGCCGAACTCGCGGGCGCCCGCGCCGACCTGGGCGCGGCCCGAGAGCTGACCGCGGAGAATCCCGAATTCGCCGGGGAGGTGGCCACGCTCGAAGCCGCCCTGCCGGAGCTGGAGGAGCGGCTGGCCGAGCTGTTGGCGCCGCGTGACCCCAACGACGCGAAGGATGTGATCCTGGAGGTCAAGGCCGGCGAGGGCGGCGAGGAGTCGGCTCTGTTCGCCGGCGACCTGCTGCGGATGTACCTGCGGTACGCCGAGCGCCACGGCTGGGTGACCGAACTGCTCAACTCGCAGGAGTCCGACCTCGGCGGGTACAAGGACGTCGCGATGGTGATCAAAACCAAAGGCGTACCGGACGGCGGGTACGGGGTCTGGTCGCGGCTGAAATGGGAGGGCGGCGTCCACCGGGTCCAGCGGGTACCGGTGACGGAGTCGCAGGGCCGCATCCACACCAGCGCGGCCGGTGTGCTGGTGACGCCCGAGGCCGAGGAGGCCGAAGTGGAGATCGACCAGAATGATCTCCGTATCGACGTGTTCCGGTCATCCGGGCCCGGTGGTCAGAGCGTCAACACCACCGACTCCGCGGTCCGGATTACCCACCTGCCGACCGGTATCGCCGCGTCCTGCCAGAACGAGCGGTCGCAGCTGCAGAACAAGGACCGCGCGATGCGGATGCTGCGCGCGAAGCTGGCCCAGCTCGCCGAGGAGCAGGCGGCCGCCGCCGCCTCCGACGCGCGCAAGGCGCAGGTGCGCACCGTCGACCGCTCCGAACGCATCCGTACCTATAACTACCCGCAGAACCGGATCACCGATCACCGGATCGGCTATACCGCCTACAACCTCGACCTGGTCCTCGCCGGGGACATGGACGGCGTCCTGGCGGCGTTGACCGACGCCGATCGGCAGGCCCGGCTGGCCGGCGAGACCGAGTTGGTCCGCAAGTGATCCCGACACTCCAGTGGGTGACATGGAACGCAACACCGGATTGACGCCGTCGTCACATTGGGGAAACTGGTTCCGTGGAGCATTGCCTCCGGTACGGTTTGTCACGGCACCAGACTTCCCAGGGGGAACGCAGGCATGACCACACCGATGCGGAACGCACCCGTTGACATCACCGCCGCCCCGCGTGCCGTGATCGGAGCGACCGCCGGCATCCTGTTCCGGGTCGGCCGTTCGGTGCTCGGGGAGGATCGGCTGCCGACCGCGCAGGGCAACGCGTGGGCGGCGGTGTGCGCCGACCGGCAGCGGGCTCAGGAACGCGCGGAGCTGGAGCGCTGGCTCGCCAGCGGCCGCCC
>JAVHWE010000395.1:0-7076 GCA_032160285.1 Micromonosporaceae bacterium
GTCGACCCGTACAACGGCAAGTGTGTGCGCGCGTCGGCCGGCAGCCTGTTCCACCTCGACCTGGTCTGCGCCGACGACCCCGGCGCGGCGGTGAACCGGATTCGGGCGGCCGGGCTGACCGTGTACGCCGCCGACGCCCGCGGTGCCGCCGACCTCGACCGGGTACCGCTGGACCGGCCCACCGCCTGGCTGTTCGGCTCGGAGGCGCACGGGTTGCCGGCCAGCCTGGCCGACCTCGCCGACGCGCGGGTACGGGTACCGATGCACGGCCGCGCCGAGAGCCTGAACCTGGCTGCCGCCGCGGCGGTCTGCCTGTACGCTTCAGCCACAGCTCAGCGCCCCCGGGAGGCCCTCGATGAGGCACCTGTTTAGCGAGCCCGCCGGTGTCGGCGGGCGGCGGGGCTGACCCGCGCGCTCCTGCGTGAACATCCGGTGGGCTGCGGCCAAGCCGCGCGCCCTACACTCTGTCCGGTTGTTTCCAGGGGAAGAGTTCAGATGACTTATCGCAATGACCCGTACGATCCGAAGCAGGTCGCGCTGCTGGATCAGTCCACTCTCGACGATGCGGTGACGCGGGCGGAGAAGGCGTTCGCCGACGCCGCCGACCTCGACGCCCTCGCCGCCGTCCGCCACCAGCACCTCGGCGACCGGGCGGCGGTGTCGCTGGCCCGCCGCGAGATCGGCGCGCTGCCGCCGGCCGCCAGGTCTGAGGCCGGCAAGCGGGTCAACGAGGCGCGTACCGCGATCACGACGGCGTTCGAGGCGCGACAGGCCGAGTTGCGGGCCGACCGCGAACGCCGGGTGCTGGCCGAGGAGACCGTCGACGTCACCCTGCCCACCGGGCGGCGTCCGCGCGGCGCCCGGCATCCGCTGACCACGTTGACCGAACGGATCTCCGATCACTTCGTCGGGATGGGGTACGAGGTCGCCGAGGGGCCCGAGGTCGAACTCGACTGGTACAACTTCGACGCGCTGAACATCCGGCCCGACCACCCGGCACGGTCCATGATGGACACTTTCTACATCGCCGCGGCGAACGCCCGGTCCGACGAATCCGCCGCCGAGGCCGGCTCCGACGGGTCCGGCTCCGACGGGTCCGGGCTGGTGCTGCGTACCCACACCTCGCCGGTGCAGGCCCGTACGATGCTGACCCGTACCCCGCCCATCTATATCGTCTGCCCGGGGCGCACGTACCGCACCGACGAGCTGGACGCCACCCATACCCCGGTGTTCCACCAGGTCGAGGGGCTGGTGGTCGACCGCGGCATCACGATGGCCCACCTGCGGGGCACCCTCGACCACTTCGCCCGGTCGATGCTCGGGCCGGACGCGCGTACCCGCTGGCGGCCGGCGTACTTCCCGTTCACCGAGCCGTCGGCCGAATTCGACGTGTGGTTCCCGCGGCACCGCGACGGTCCCCGGTGGGTCGAGTGGGGCGGCTGCGGCATGGTCAACCCACGGGTACTGATCGCCTGCGGTATCGACCCCGACGAGTACTCCGGATTCGCCTTCGGCATGGGCATCGAGCGGACGCTGCAGTTCCGCCACGGTGCGGCCGACATGCGCGACATGGTCGAAGGCGACGTGCGGTTCACCCGCGCGTTCGGAATGGAGGTGTGAGCCGTGCTGGTACCCGTGTCGTGGCTGCGCGAATCCGTCGACCTGCCGGTCGACATTGACCCCGCCGACCTGGAGCAGGCGCTGGTCAGGGTCGGGCTGGAGGTCGAAGAGATCCGGGACCTGCGCGCCAGCGTCACCGGCCCGCTGGTGGTCGGCCGGGTGGTCTCGATCGAAGAGCTCACCGGCTTCGCCAAGCCCATCCGGTACTGCCTGGTTGACGTCGGCAACGCACAGCCGCAGGGCATCGTGTGCGGCGCCCGCAACTTCGCCGCCGGTGACCTGGTCGTGGTGGCGCTACCCGGTGCGGTGCTGCCCGGCGGCTTCGCGATCGGCGCCCGGACCACCTACGGGCACGTCTCGGACGGGATGATCTGTTCGGCCCGGGAGCTCGGGCTGGGCGACGACCATACCGGCATCGTGGTGCTGGCGGCCGACACCGCGGCCGCGCCCGGCGCCGACGCCAGGCCGGTGGTCGGTCTCGACGAGGTCGTGTTCGAGCTGGCCGTGACCCCTGATCGCGGGTACTGCCTGTCGCTTCGCGGGGTTGCCCGGGAACTGTCGCACTCGCTTGGCGTCGCCTACCGCGACCCGGCCGGTGCGGTACTGGCGATGAGCGCCGACGGCGAGCCCGCCTACCCGGTACGGGTGGCCGACCCGGCCGGCTGCGACCGGTTCAGCGCCCTCGCGGTGCGCGGCGTCGACCCGGCGGCGGCCAGCCCGGAGTGGATGAGGCGGCGGCTGACCCTGGCCGGCGTCCGGGCCATCTCGCTGTCGGTCGACATCACCAACTACCTCATGCTCGAACTGGGTCAGCCGATGCACGCCTTCGACCTCGGGCGGCTGACCGGGGAGCTGGTCGTGCGGCGGGCCCGGGCCGGGGAGCGGCTGCGCACCCTCGACGGCGTCGACCGCACCCTCGACGCCTCCGACCTGGTCATCGCCGACGACACCGGGGTCATCTCGCTCGCCGCGGTGATGGGCGGGCTCAGTACCGAGGTCTCCGGTACGACCACCGACATCCTGTTCGAGGCGGCGCACTGGGACCCGGTCACGGTCGCGCGCACCGCCCGCCGGCACAAGCTGCCCAGCGAGGCCAGCCGGCGCTTCGAGCGCGGGGTCGATCCGCAGCTGACCCCCGTGGCGCTGGCCCGCGCCGCCGAGCTGCTCAGCCGGTACGCGGGGGGCGAGGTGGACGGGCGGCTCACCGACGTGTACGCGGTCACCCCGCCGGCGCCGATCGCGATGCCGGCCGACCTGCCGGCGCGGCGGGCCGGTGTCGCGTACCCGGCGGAGCGGGTGCTGGAGCTGCTCACCGGGATCGGGGCCGGCGTCGAGCCCGCGGCCGACGGCGCTGACCGGCTCCTGGTCACGCCGCCGAGCTGGCGGCCCGACCTCACCGACCCGGCCGACCTGACCGAGGAGGTCATCCGGCTCGACGGGTACGACCGGGTGCCGACCGAACTGCCGCTGGCACCGCCCGGCAACGGGCTCACCCCGAACCAGCGTCGCCGCCGCAGCGTCGGCCGCGCCCTGGCCGAGGCCGGGTACACGGAGGTGCTGAGCTACCCGTTCGTCGGCCAGGCCACCTTCGACGCGCTCGGCCTGGCGGCCGACGACCCCCGGCGGCGGACCCTGCGGGTACGCAATCCGATCTCCGCCGACGAGCCGGAACTGCGCACCACGCTGCTGGCGCCGCTGCTCGCCGCGCTTCGGCGCAACCTCGGCCGGGGCCACCGTGACCTGGCGCTGTACGAGATCGGGCTGGTGTTCCACCCGAGCGGTGCGGTCGGTACGCCGCCGCGGCTCGGGGTCGACCGCCGGCCGACCGACGCTGAGCTGGCCGCGGCGCAGGCGTACGTGCCGGCCCAGCCGTGGCACGTGGCGATGGTGGCGGTCGGTGAGACCGACCCGGGTGGCTGGTGGGGCGGCGGCCGCCCGGCGGACTGGTCGGACGCGGTCGAGGCGGCCCGCCTGGTGGTCGACACGGCCGGGCACACGGCGACGGTACGGGCGGCGGCGCACCCGCCGTGGCATCCCGGCCGCTGCGCCGAGATCGCCGTCGGTGACGCGGGTGTCGTCGGGTACGCCGGGGAGTTGCACCCCGCCGTGTGCGCCGCCCTGGAGTTGCCGCGCGGTACCGTCGCGACGGAGCTGGACCTGGACGCGCTGCCACCGCCCGCGGTGACCCTCGCGCCGGTGATCTCGCCGTTCCCGCCCGCCCTCATCGATGTCGCCCTCGTGGTGGACCGGTCGGTACCGGCCGCCAGCGTCGCGGCGGCGCTGATCGCCGGCGCGGGTGAGCTGCTGGCCGCGGTGCGCCTGTTCGACGTGTACACCGGTGACCAGCTGGGCGCGGATCGTAAGAGCCTGGCGTACAAGCTGACCTTCCGGGCGCCCGACCGTACCCTGACCGTCGACGAGGCGGTGGCGGCGCGGGACGCGGCGGTGGCGCTCGCCGCCGAGCGGGTCGGTGCGAGCCTCCGCGGTGCCTGACCTACCAGGCATTTCCGGTGCCAACAATCGGCCGTATGGCGGGTAAGGTGAAGCGTGTACCGGATCGATGCCGTCCACATGATCCCCGGCCAGGGTTGCCTTTGGGTGACGGGTTGAGATGGCCTGTGTACCGGGAGTCGCGTTGCGCTAACAAAGTGCCGAGGAGACTCGCATGAGCACCCTGTTGCGAGGCAGACTCGCTTTCGTGGGAAATAGCCGGCCGCTCACCCCCATCGGCCGCGGCGAGATCCTCGACCAGGGCTATGCCCGGCTCGCGGCGGGTGGCAGCGTGCTGCTCTACGGGCCGGCCGGGATCGGCAAGTCCACCATCCTGCAGGCGCTGGCCGCCGACGCCGGTCCGGCGCTGGTGCTGCGCGCCAACGCCGCCGAGGCCGAGGCCGAGCTGCCGTACCTCGCGCTGGTGGACCTGTTCGACGGCGCGCTCGACGAGCACGCCGCCACGTTGCCGGCCCACCTCCGGGCGGCACTCGACGGTGCGCTGCTGCGCAGCGCCCTGCCCGATACCGCCCAGGACCAGCTGGCTGTGCGGCTCGCGGTGCTCGAACTGGTCCGCGCGCTCGCCGTCGACCGGCCGGTGTGGCTCGTCCTCGACGACGTGCAGTGGATCGACCAGCCCAGCGCCGGTGTGCTCCGGTTCGTCGCGCGTCGCCTGGACGGGGTGGCCGCCCGGGTGCTCGCCGCGGAGCGGGTGACCGACGGCGACCTGCCCCGCTTTCTTGACCTGTGCCCGGCGCCCTGCCTGGAGATCGCGGTACCGCCGCTGCCCGAGTCCGACGTGGCCGACCTGTTACGTCTGCGGTTCGGCGGCCCGGTGCCCCGGGCCCGGCTGAACCGCGTCTACACGGCGAGCGGCGGCAACCCGCTGTACGCGGTGGAGTTGGGCCGGGCGCTGCACGAGCGCGACGAGGATTCACCGACCGCCCCGCTTCCGGTACCGGATCGGCTGCGGGCCCTGCTCGCCGCCCGCATCGCCATCCTGCCCGGCCATGCCCGTACCGCCCTGCTGGTGTCGGCGGCGACCGCCCGGCCCAGCCGTACCCTGCTCGAACGCTGCGGTGTCGCGGTGGACGATGAACTGACCGAGGCGGCGCGGGCCGGCGTGATCGTGGTCGAGGGCGACGTGGTCACGTTCGCCCATCCGCTGCTGCGCGAAATGGTGTACGCCGACGCGGAGCCGGTCGATCGACGGGCCGCCCACGAGCGGCTGGCGGAGGCGGTCACCGATCCGGTCGAGCGGGCCCGCCACCTGGCGCAGGCCCGGCCCGACCCCGACGAGGCGCTCGCCGTGACCCTGGCCGAGGCGGCGTCGGTGGCGCGCCTGCGCGGCGCTCCGGCCACCGCGGCTGATCTCGCCGTGCTGGCCGCGGAGCGGACCCCGACCGGTACTCCCGGGGTCGCGGCGGCCCGCCGGTTGACCGCGGCGCAGTACGCCTACGACGCGGGGTCGCCGTCGGACGCGACCCGGCACGCGCAGGCCGCGCTGCGCGACGCCGACGACCCGCGGACCCGCATCGGCGCCCGGCTCGTCCTGGTCGACCTGGCCGGACAGGACCGGTCGGGAATCGCGCCGCTGTTGGATGCCGCGTTCTGCGAGGCCAGCGACGACCTGGCGCTGCTGGCCCGGGTCCGGCTGTACCGGGCGGTGAAGGCGCACTACGACCGCGACACCGAGGCGGCGATCGCCGAGCTCAAGCGCGCCGAGCAGACCGCCGAGCAGTGCGGCGACCTGGACTGTCTGGTCGAGGTGCTGGGCTGGCGGGGCAGTTTCGTCGACGGACCGGAGGGCGACGAGCTGCTCGAACGCGCCGGCGAACTGGCCCGCGGATTGCCGTTGACCGGCCCGGTGATCGGCGCCCGGCAGCTGGCCGCGATGGCCCGGTTGTTCCGCGGCGACGTCGCCGAGGCGGTCCGACGCATCGAGTCGCTGCGGCAGGCGGTCGAACGCTCCGGGATGGTGCACGACCTCGCGATGGTCCTGGTATCGGTGAGCGGCGTGTACTGGCGGGCCGGTCGCTGCGCCGACGCGCTCGAGGCCGGTCGGTACTGCGTCCGGCTGTACACCGACGTGGAGATTACGCCCGGGCCGGGCCTGCTGGTCGCCGCGATGACCGAACTCGGCGGCGGCGATGCCGACCGGGCCGTCGAGTACGCCGCCCAGGCGGTCCGGGCGATCCAGGACGCCGGGGACGAGGATTGGCTGAAGACCGCCTACGCCATCCACGGCATGGTCCACCTGCTGCGCGGCGACCCGGGCGCGGCCGCCGAGGTGATGCGCCAGGCCTGGGCGTTGGAGCAGAGCCAGGGCCGGGTCGACCCGGGCATCCTGCTCTGGCATGCCGACTTCATCGAATCGCTGGCGACGTGCGGTTCGCGTGCCGAGGCGGCCGAGGTGCTGTCCGAGGTGCAGCGCTGCGCCGAACGGCTCGGCCGGGACGTGGCGACGCTCGGGCTGGCCCGCGCCGCCGCGGTGCTGGCCGCGGCGACCGATCCCCGGGAGGCCGCCGAAGCCCTGTCGACCGCGATCGAGAAGGCGGCCGATCACCCGTACCCGCTGGAACTGGCCCGGGCCTGGCACACGCTGGGCGGGTTGGAGCGGCGGGCGCACCGCCGGGGCGCGGCTCGGGCGGCGCTGACCGAGGCGGTCCGCCGGTACGCCCTGGCCGAGGCGGTGCCGTGGTGGGAGGTGGCCGCGGCGGAACTGGCCCGGCTCGACGGCGGCCGGGGGGCCGGCCTGTCGGAGACCGAGCGCCGCATCGTCGAACTGGTCCGCGCCGGGGCCACGAACCGGGAGATCGCCCGGTCGATGTACCTGTCGATCAAGGCCGTCGAGGCGAACCTGACCCGGCTGTACCGCCGGCTCGGTGTGCGTAACCGGGCTCAGCTGTCCCGGGCGCTCGACCCCGTCGACTGATCCCGCTGAACGCGCCGGGGGCCGGCCGCCC
>JAVHWE010000404.1:0-5443 GCA_032160285.1 Micromonosporaceae bacterium
TTCGAACGCAAATGCGTCCACGACGTGATCAACGCACTTTCCGATGTGGAGAGCGAATCGGAGGGTGTCGAACCGGCCCGTCGCATCGTCGTCCGTCCGCGTGACTGACGACGTTTCACCCGTTCGACGTCGCCGCACCCGCCTCGTGTGCGGCGCCGTCACCTTACCTTTCGACCCACCGCCCCCGCCGCGCCCATCGCCGCGGCTCGGTCCCCGTTCGCTGTCTGGTTTGGACCGTTTCGGTCCCGGACGTCGGCTTGGGAGGTACCGTGGTCGGTTTTCGGGCTGAGCCCGGTTCGGACGACGCCGGCGCACCACCGGCCGACGTCGGGCCCGCCTCGTTCGGGCCGCCGGTCGGGCTATCGAATCTGGCCGCCGCGCTGTTCTCCGAGCGGTTACCGGCCGCGGTCGACTACGCCCGCTGGCTGGCGACAGACGGTGTGGTACGGGGGCTGATCGGCCCACGGGAGACTGACCGGCTCTGGGATCGGCACCTTCTCAACTGCGCGGTCGTCGCCGAGTTGATCCCGCCGGGGTCGTCGGTCACGGACGTGGGGGCGGGGGCCGGCCTGCCCGGCATTGTCCTGGCGCTCGCGCGGCCGGACCTCACCGTGGTCCTGGTGGAACCGTCGGCTCGGCGTACCGCCTTTCTGTCCGAGGTCGTTGCCGCCCTGAACCTCTCACGGGTGTCCGTGCTCCGGAGCCGCGCCGAGGAGGTTGTCGCGACGCTGTGTCCGGCCGATGTGGTCACCGCGCGGGCGCTCGCTCCACTCGACCGGCTTGTCGGCTGGTGTCTTCCCCTTGTCCGGGTGGGTGGATCACTGCTCGCCATCAAGGGCGCCAGCGCGGCCGCGGAGGTCGAGCAGCACCGCGCGACCGTACTCCGGCTCGGCGGCGGCACCCCGGTGATTCGGTCGTGTGGAGCAGCCGTACTCGATGTGGCGACGACCGTCATCGAGGTACGCCGGGAGCGTGGGATCCCGCCGACGCCGGGAACCGGTCGGTCTGGAGCCTCCCTCGGATCCCGTGCAGGGTCGCGGTCGGGCGGGAATTCGCGCTCCGCATCGGTCGGGCGTCCACCCGTACGATAGGTCGAAGCGGACGGTTACCGGAGTAGCGAAATGGCGGTAGTCCGGACGAAAGCAGCGCGCAGGACCGCGGGACAGACGGCGGCCCGGCCTGTTTGAACGTTTGATCGGTGATGAACGGGCATTCGATCCACCTTCAACCCCGACCGGTGGAGGCCGCGTAGCTTCGTTTGCTCGTCCGCCGTAGGCTGGCCGCGCACGTCGCCCATGCCGTACGAGGCGGCGGTCATCCGTGGGGCCAGCCGTCCGCACCGAACCGAGTGCACCCGCTCCGTTCGTAGCGGAGAGGCCGGCGATGCGCAGTCATCCATGACGGACGGGATTTGTGTGGTGCATGAGAACGGAATGCAGGACGAGCAAGAGCCGGCCGCAGCCCTCGCGGTTTCACGTGAAACGGCTGAGCATCCGGGCCGGTTGCTGGGGCCGCTCCCGGCGCCTTCGCCCGGTATGCCCGGCGAGGCTCGTCCCCCGACGGTGGAGCTGAACTTGTCGACGCCACCGGTGTCCAGGCGGATCGGTACCGTGTACGGGCCGGGCGCGATACCGGTTGACGACTCCGTCCCGCCTGGGGACGGCCGGACCGCGTCGCCGACGCCCCGCATGGCCCATTCCACCCGCCGAAATGTTGTCCCTCCCGACTCCGAGGTCGCTGTGACCGATGCCCCTGTTTCACGTGAAACCGAAGATCCTCCGCTGGCACTCGAAGCCAAGCGCGCGGTCGAAATTCTGAATCCAAGCGGGCAGGTGACCATGCCTCGCCCCCCGAGGCAACGCATCATGTGCGTGGCGAATCAGAAGGGTGGAGTCGGTAAGACCACCACAGCGGTCAACATCGCCGTCGCGCTGGCACTGCACGGTAACCGGGTTCTGGTCATCGACCTCGATCCCCAGGGGAACGCTTCGACCGGGTTGAACGTGCCGCACCACGCTGGCGTCCCGGACGTGTATGACTGCCTGATCGAGGGCGCACCACTGGATTCGGTGACTCAGCAGGTGGAGGGCATCCCGAACCTGTTCGCGGTGCCGGCGACGATCGATCTTGCTGGGGCTGAGATCGAGCTGGTCTCGGTCGTTGCGCGGGAATCGCGGCTAAGGCGGGCTATCGAGGCGAGCCGTTCCGAATACGACTACATCTTCATCGACTGTCCGCCATCACTCGGTCTACTTACGGTCAACGCGCTCGTGGCCGCCGAGGAGGTGCTGATCCCGGTCCAGTGCGAGTACTACGCGCTGGAGGGCGTCACCGCGCTCACGAGCAACATCGACCTGGTCCGGTCACACCTGAACCCGGACCTTGACGTCACGACGGTCATCCTCACGATGTACGACCGGCGTACCCGGCTGGCCGATCTCGTCGAGCAGGACGTGCGTAGCCACTTCGGGCCGAAGGTGCTCGACGTGGTGATTCCCCGCAACGTCCGGGTATCGGAAGCACCCAGCTACAGCCAGTCGGTCATGACGTACGACCCCGGTTCGCGCGGTGCGGTGAGCTACTTCGAGGCCGCCAAGGAGATCGCCCACCGCGGGGTGGAGCAGACGGGAGATCAGGAATGAAAAGCAATCGCCGTGGCGGTCTGGGGCGGGGCCTCGGTGCCCTGATTCCGGCGGCACCCGCCGTCGCGGCACCCGGCGCTCCCAACTCCACGGGCGCGGGCGGTTCACCGGCGGGCGCGGTCGCCACCATTCCGGCATACGCCAGCCACACTGGGCCCGCTGGGTTCGTCGGCACCGCCGAGGCTGGACCGCAGCCGGAGCTGGCCCCGATTCCCGGTGCACGCTTCGCCGAGGTACCGGTTGGGGCGATCGCGCCCAACCCCAAGCAGCCCCGGCAGGTGTTCGACGAAGAGGCGCTGGAGGAGCTCAAATCCTCGATCGAGCAGGTCGGGTTCCTGCAGCCGATCGTCGTGCGGGAACTGGGGCCGGACCGGTACGAGCTCGTCATGGGCGAGCGGCGGTGGCGGGCCGCCCAGGCGCTCGGCCATGAGCAGATCCCGGCCATCATCCGCGACACCCGTGACGCGGACATGCTCCGGGACGCGCTCCTCGAGAACCTGCACCGCGCCAACCTCAATCCATTGGAAGAGGCCGCGGCGTACCAGCAGCTGTTGGAGGAGTTCGGCGCTACGCACGACGAGTTGGCGAAGAGGATCGGTCGGAGCCGCCCGCAGATCTCCAACACCATCCGCTTGCTCAATCTCCCCGCCAAGGTCCAGCGACGGGTGGCCGCCGGTGTCCTGTCCGCCGGTCACGCACGTGCGCTCCTCAGTCTGGACGACGACGGTGAGCAGGATGCGCTGGCTCACCGCATCGTCGCGGAGGGGCTGTCCGTACGGGCGACCGAAGAACTGGTGGCGTTGGCGGCGGCGGAGGCCGGGGCTGGAAAGGCACCCCCCTCGCAGCGCCGCCCGCGGGCACACGCACCGGCACTGTCCGACCTCGCGGATCGTCTGGCGGATCGGTTCGATACCCGGGTGAAGGTCGATATCGGGCGTCGCAAGGGGAAGATCACGATTGAGTTCGCGACCGTCGACGACCTGGAGCGGATCGTCGGAATCATCGGTGTAGAGGGTCGTGCCACGCAGGAATGACCGCGTTCGCGCGGGACGCCCATCGCCTCCGCATTCCTTCGACCGCGTTCGGGGAGCTTCTCCAATCATCGAAATGTTCTCCACAGGCGTTGTCCACAGGTACCCTCCGTTTCACGTGAAACGCCGCGTTAACGGGGTTGCGGGCCTGTGGATGAAGGGTCATCGATCGGCTGTCCAATGTCGATACAACAAACACGACGCGGGTATCGGATTGTCATTCAATGCGGGCCGATGAGCCCCGTCGCCCAGGACTGGCGGCAGGCCAACACCGAGGGGAAGACAGTCCATTGCCCGGTTGCTAGGGTCTGCTCGTGTCCAAGACACCGCGCCCTCTCCCGGTTATTGCCAAGTGGCCTACCTTTCCCTTCGAAGGCGATCTGAACGTCAGGGAGCTTGACGATCCAGTTCCCGTGGAACCCCCCCGACACGGCGACGACCCGTCCGAATGCCGGGCCTGCCATGCCCCGGACGAGGCGTACATCTGGGTCAGTGAGCGGTGGCGGGTCCGTGGTCTCGACCGGCCGACCGGCCTGCCGATGGTGCTGATCCTGGAGTCGCGGTCCCATCTGGACCTCGGCGACCTCACCAATATGCTCGCCGCCGAACTCGGCGTCATGACGGTACGGCTGGAGCGCGCCGTTCGCTCGCTGGACGGCGTGGCCCGGGTGCACGTCAACCGTTGGGGCGACGGCGCCGCCCACCTGCATCTCTGGTTTCTCGCCCGTCCGTACGGGCGGCTCCAGTTGCGCGGAAGTTTCCTGTCGCTGTGGGACCAGATTCTGCCGCCGATCTCCGAGCACCAGTGGCGCGAAAACCTGGCACTTGTGGCGGCATGGTTGGCGGACTTCGGTGGGCGTTCGCTAGCCGAGCCGCCCCGAATCGACTGGAAAGCACCCGCTCTCTTCAGCCGGACGCCGTCGCCGATAGCGGATGAGGGCTCGCCGCAGACCGGGGCCTCGGACACCGGGGTTTCGACCGAAGCGCAGTCGACCGTTATTGGATCGACCGCTGCCGAGGTGAGCACCGGCGCGTCAGCCGGCCGTGCACCGGTCCGTGGTGCGGCGGCGGGCGGCACCGGTCAGAGCAGCAGCCGGGTTGGCACCGGACACGCGATCGGCCGGATGGCGGTCAGCGCCACAACGGCAGCCGGCCGGAAGACGGACGACCCGACGCTGACCGGTACGAACCTTTCCGATAACGAGAAGGCGGACGGACGAGCGAGCGCCGCCGACGACGCCAGCCCGACCGTCGTCGACGGTACCCGCGGATCCGACGACTCGGCCCGCGCCGACAGCCCCGATAGCACCCCCGAAAGCCCCGACAACCCTGACAGCCCGGGTATCGCCCGGCAACGACCGGCGACGGACGATGGTTCCTCGACCGACCGCAGCGCGGCGGCGTTCACCGCATGACGAGTGCGGTGACGAGCGGTCCTGGGTTCCCGCCCTCGGACCGGCGGCGGTGACGAGCGGCCGTCGCGAGCGCTGCGGCAACCCCTGCGGCTACCCCTGGCTACCCCAAAGGTGGACGGTGCCCGTAGGGTCCCCTCGCTGCCCGATCGCGCGTACGATCCGTCACGGGGAACCGAGGGAGGTCGGGTGGGTGGACTACACATCGGCGACGCTGGGGGCAGTCAATGTCGCGCCGTCTGGTGAATCTGACCCTCGATACGCTCGAGGATCTGCCACGGTCTTGCCGTCGGTGTGTGTACTGGGAGCTCGATCCGGTGGCCGCCGAACGGGCGCTCAGTTCCGGCGATCCCGAGTT
>JAVHWE010000414.1:0-3595 GCA_032160285.1 Micromonosporaceae bacterium
GACATACCACGTTCCGGCCGGCGGTGGAGATCGGCGGTGTCACGACGTACGTCATGGTTGAGCAGACGACGACGATCGACCCGGAACGCAGGCTCGGCGCCCGTGTCGGCTATCTCCTTGCGGCCGAGATGGCTGCCGTCGATGTCGCACTGCGGGAGGTTCTGGGGTTGACGTGACCTCGCCGACTGAACGGCGTTGTCGCTAGCGGACGGCCGTCCAGGACGTCGCTTCGTACGGGGCGATGACCAGGGAGCAGATCGGCTCACCGGTACAGGTCGCGCCGTTGAGCACCCAGTCGGGGCCGGAGAAGTCATCCTCGCGGCCGGCGACAAGGTCTCGCAGGCTGGTCCGGATCGCGTGCGCCACGTACTCCTCACTGGTCCCCTCGTGCTCCACGAACAGGCCGCCCCGGCCGTCGAGGCGCTGGACCCAGCCGACACCCGCCCAGGCCTGCTCGCCCACCTCGGTGGCGCGCTGCTCCGCGTACACGCAGTACATCTTGTCGCCCCACTCGCCGACCGGAACCGGCGCCTTTCCGGTCGCGTCGACGCTGGTGCCGGGAGGAATGACGCTCGACAGCCGTACCAGGTTGTAGTGCCCGAGGTCAACGGCCACGAGCGCGTTGTGGAAGGCGGAGAGCGTGGTGCCTCCCGACCCGGTCGCACCTACCACCGGGATCTGGTCGTAAACGGCTGACGTGGCCATGTGTTGCTCCGATCGAAATATATTCGGCGTCATCTGACGCCGGCAATGTGTCGACTGCCCGACATCCGTTTTCGGGTCGCGTGTCTGTCCCGCGGCTCGCTCGCCGCCGGACAGATGAAATGTGGCTTCGCCGCAACCCGGTCACGGAATTCGGAATCAGAGCGTGGGTTTCGCCTCTCGCTCCCCGCCGGGCCTTGGGCGACCAGGTTGCCTGACGGATCTCAGCTCGCTCTTCGGTTCGCGTGGCGCTTCCCGACTCCATTAGAATGGCATCCGGATCGCACCCGAGAAAGTCCCCTTTGGCAGGGCCGGTCTTTCGTACCGGTCAGGTGGTTGGCCCCATACGGAGGACACCGCGATTGCTGATGGTGACGACGTGAGTACAGCCGCATACAGGATTCGGAGAATGGTGCGCCGATTCGAGGGCCGGTCGCCTGGTATCAGATTCGGATTTGTGGTGGTGCACCATTACAGTAGTCCAAATGTTCGAATGAGGGAAGTACGAGATCACCTCCGACACTGAACTGGAGAAATCGAAGCCGTGACGTATGTGACCGATCCGCGGGTCGACGCCTACATCGAGGCGCTACCGGAGTGGCAACAGGATATCTGTCGACAGGTCAGGGATCTCGTGCACGCCGCCGACCCGGAAGTTGTCGAGACGGTCAAACGAACCGTCCGACCCTATTTCGTCCTGGACGGCAACATCTGCGCATTGTTGGCCGCGAAAGACCATGTCAATGTCTTTCTCTACGACGGAGCGATCGTCGAAGACCCCGACGCCATCATCACCGCCGGCCACGACAACAAGACCGCCCGGACGGTGGCCTACCGGAAAGGTGAGACGGTCAACACCGCGGCCCTCACGACCATGATCACGCAGATCATCGCCAACAACCGGGCCGGCGGCTGGCGCAAGCTCAAACCGCGCGGTTGACCACGGCGGTCATCTCACAGGCCGCTGCACCAGGTGCGTCCGCTCCAGGTCGATCCCGACCAGGTCCGTCCGGACCAGGTCCGACCCGACCAGGTGCGGCCGTTCCAGGTCGCGTTGCTCCAGGTACGTCCGCTCCACGCGACGCCGGACCAGGTTCGCCCCGCCCAGGCTGTCGCGCTCCAGGTGCGGCCGGCCCAGGAGGAGCCGGTCCAGCCGGTACCGGCCCACACGCTGCCGTTCCAGGTACCGCCGGACCACGCGGTAGCGGCCGACGCGGCCGGCGCCCAGGTCGGGCCCACCCAGGCGTGTCCCATGATGTCCTGCTCACCGCGCAACTCCACACCGTTTGACGGGTCTGCGACGTGCGAGGTGCCGCGGGACAGTTCGATCGAGCCGAGGCCGGTCGTCGCCGGGAAGGTCTGGGCGTAACTCGGCGTCGTCGCCTTGGCGGCGGCGAGCAGGTTGAGTTCGCCCGCACCCGAGCCGACGGGGTCGGCATTCGGCAGGGCAGCGGCGGTACTTACCAGCAGTCGCTTGACCTGGTCGGGGGTGAGCGTCGGCCGCTGTTGCAGGAGCAGCGCGGCGGCGCCCGACATGACGGCGGTGGCCTGCGAGGTGCCACTGCCGCGGAAGTAGCGGCCGGTGGTATCGCCGGGGACGAGGCCGGTGGGGTAGTTGACGTCGATGAACGAACCCGGAGCACGCAGGGAGACCACCGACCGGCCCGGGGCCAGCAGATCGGCGTGGCGGGTGGTGTTACCGCGGCTGCTGAAGGTCGCGACGACATCGTCCGTGGTGCTCGTGGTGCCGTTCGGGTCGGCGGCGCCGACGGCGATCACGTACGGGTTCTGCGCCGGCATGGCGATGTGGTTGACGCTGTCGCCCTCGTTGCCGACCGCCGCCACCACGACGATGCCCTTACGCCAGGCCGCCTCCACCGCGTGCGAGAGCGGATCCACCTTCGGATCCTGTGCCGAGTCGGTGCCGTATGAGAGGTTGATGACCCGGATGTTGAGACCGGCGTCGTTGCGGTGCGCCACGGTCCAGTCGATGGCGGCGATCACCTGGGACACGTCGGTTGCGCCGTCGGCCGCCGCCACCTTCATGTTGATCAGGCGTGCGTCGGGGGCCACGCCGTCGAACCTGCTCGGGTCGTTGGAGCTCCATCCGTACTGGGTGTCCGGGTCGCGGCCGGCGATGATCCCCGCCATGTGCGTGCCGTGGCCGAAGGTGTCGAGATACCGGAGGTTGGGGGCCTGCGATTCGAATGACAGGTCGGGGCCGTTGATCACCTTGGCCGGATCGGACAGACCCGTCACGGGTGCGATGCCGGAGTCGATGAGGGCCACCCCGACCCCCTTGCCGGTGATCGTCTGACCCCTGGAGTCGTACATCTGCCAGACGCTGTGGATGCCGCTGCTCGTGCCGATGTTGAACAGCGAGTTGTTCTGCTGGCCGTTGTCGGTGTTCCACGAGCCCCCGCCGTAGCCGCCCCCGCCGAAGCCGCCCCCGCCGCCGCCGTAGCTGCCGCCTTTCGCGGTGAGCCGGCTGTCGGCGGTCACCTCCGTCACGCCCGCGGCGGCGCGCAGCGTGGCGACGGCCCGCTGGGGAAGCTCGGCCGTGAGCTGCTCGACGGCGTCCAACCGCTGGGCGATGTGGCCGCCGAGCCGGTTGACGGCGGCCTCGGCCAAGGGTGCGCCTGCCGGCTTGTACTGGATGATCACACGCACCAGTGGCCCACCGGCGGACACCGCGGCGGGCAGGCTCGTCGCGGCGAGCGGCGCGGCGGACAGGCCGAACGCGGTCGCGATCGCGACGGCTCCGACGCTGGCCAGGGGCCGTCGGCTCACGTGAGAGGTGCGGCGCATCGGGTCCTCCAGGGGCGGTTACTCAACGTGTCCATGGTGCGGCTAACCGTAATACCGCGGTGTCGTGTGATCGGTCGCTCTTGGC
>JAVHWE010000492.1:0-5787 GCA_032160285.1 Micromonosporaceae bacterium
CGTCATCGAGCACCACCAGGCGGTCATGGCGCACGCCGACTGGATCATCGACCTCGGCCCCGGCGCCGGCCACGACGGCGGCCGGATCGTCTTCGAGGGCACACCCGCCGACCTCGTCGCCGCCCGCCCCACCCTTACCGGCGAGCACCTCGCGGCCTATGTCGCCAGCTGACCGAGACACCTCGCGGATGCCGCCGGACGTGCGTGGCCGGTTCAGCTGCCCCCCGCTTAGCTGAACCGGCGCCGGTCGGTCATCCGGCCGGTGCCCCGGCGATGTCGACGGGGGAAACCGGCTGGGAGCGCGCGGTGACCCGCTCTCGTGGCCGGCCGGTCGCCGCGGCGAGGTAGCACAGGATGAACGCGGACACGCCCACCAGTAGGGCGGCGTGGGTCGGTACGACGCCGTATATACCGCTGATGCCCTCGGTGCTCACCGGATCGGGCAGCCTGATCCCGGGCGTGACGTCGATCAGCGAGACGGCGAACCAGCGCAGCGCGTAATGGCGAGGTGCCTGCGCGGCCGGGAACTGACTGGCCACCGCGACGATCACCCCGAGCCCGACGGCGGGGAACGCGCCGAGCCCGCCGAGGATCCCGCTGACCAGCCGGGCACCACGTGCGGCCAGCACCGTCACGGTGACCGCCGCGATTACCAGCACAACGATCCAGCTCGTGGCCCCGAGCACGGCGGGCGCGAGCTTGTCGGGCAAGGGCGGGTATCCGCCGAGGTCGGCGTTGAGCCATTCGCTGGCCACCAGCACCACGGTCGCGGTGGCCGCCAGTGCCGTCATGGCCAGCGCGTTGGCGACCGGCGCACGCGGGAGGTGGGCCGGTCCCCAACGCCGGCCGAGCCGGTAGCCGAGCCCGGCGAGCAGGAGCAGCGACACCCCGGTTTCCGGATGCAGCCGCATGATCAGGGCCCCGTCGGCGCCGAGTCCTCGCAGTCCGGCACTCAGCGGCCAGGACACGAGGCTGCTCAGGAAGAGGACCATCAGACAGACCAGCGGAGCCAGGAGCGCCAGCGTCGGCGGTTTCCATCCGCCGGCGACGCGCAGCGGACCCGGCAGCGGCGCGGCCGGCGACGGCAGGTCACCACGGTAGTCGTCCAGCGAGCGGGCACACGCCAGGCTCAGCGAGAAGGCCAGCGCCCGCCACGACCGGCTTAGCGTCGTGCCCGGCCCGTCCCATTCGATCGCCCGGAGCTCGGCGGCCCACTCCCGGGCGAGGTCGGCCCGCCGGTGCAGGGGAGCCCGCCGGACGGCCAGCCGCAGGCCCGCCCCGGCGAGCACCCGTACCGGTCGCGGTACGCCGTCGGTCACCATGCCGGCCTCGCGACGGTGTGCGCTGTGCGGGTCCGGGGGTGCGGGGCCGGGTGCCCGCCACGCGTCTGGGCGTGCAGTTCGGCCACTGCCGTGGCGGCGCTGCGCTGCCCCGGCGCGGTCAGCCGGTAGAAGCGCCGGGGCGGTCGCCCGGCCGCACTCGGGTCGACGTCCTCCCAGTGCGCCCGCACCCAACCCGCGTTCTGCAGGCGGGCCAGGATCGGGTAGAGCGTGCCGCTGGCCAGGCCGGTCTGGCGCATCAGATCCAGGCCGTAGCGATCCGCGTCGGGTTCGGCGAGAAACGCGACGAGGATCTTCACCACCGGGATGGTCAGCGTGAGTCGATCTCCCATGCTCGCTACCCTACATAGCCCACGAACGGTTGTCTACATAGCCCCTTACAAGATGAGTGTGAACGTCCCACCGGCGAGCTTGGCCGGCGTGGTTCGCCGTTGCCATGGTCGAGGACCACGCGGCGGTAGGTCGTGCGCGTCGCCGGTGCGCAACTCGCCCCGGGGCGCACGAGCTGGCGCATGGTCACGGTCTACTCGTCCGGGTCCCAGGCGATGAGCTGGTCGAAGATGCGTCGGTCGCCGTCGAGCTTCAGGGAGTCCACCGGAATGCGGCCGTAGAAGGCCAGGACCAGCTCACCGGCCGTGCCCCGGGCGGAGGCGTCGGCCGCGTCCGGGTCCTGGCCGGCAGCGGTGGCGGGCATCGTGCCGGGCGTCGGGAGCCGGGCGATCCGTGCGCCGTCGCCGGAAAGCCAAAGGCGCCAGGAGCGGCCCTCGGTGGCGTGGTAATCGACGACAGCGGGCTCGTGCGGCCAGGCGACCGTCGTCGCGCAACAGGTGAACTGGAACTCCTCGACACCGTCGAGGGCAACCTCGTCCGGCAGCGGCTGCGGGGTGCCCAGGGTGAGCTGGGCGTCGTAGGTGTGCACCGCGATCTCCTGGAGCTGATGGCGGGCGACGGCCCCGCAGGTCTGCGGCGACTGCGAATCACCCCACCGCGTCCAGCAGCCGCGACCCGGACCGGCGTCCCGCAATGCGTCCAGTAGCTCCTGCGTCGATGCGGCCAACCAGGCCAGCAGGGCCTCGCGCTCCCGAGGCGCAGCCGGGGCGACCTCCCATACGGGCGTGGCCGGGGGAGCGGCGGCAGGCCCTGCGGCGACGATGGCGGCCCACTTGCGGCGCCCCACGCCGAGATGCTGCACCAGATCGAACAGCGTCCACTCGGGGCACGTCGGCACCCGCACGTCGAGGCTGGGCGCGGCGGCGACCGCGGCGCGGAACGCGGTCGATCGTTCGTCGACCAGCCGCAGCACATCCGGGAACTCCAGAGCCATTTCCACTCCGGCTGTCTATCACCGTGCTCCGACAACCGACAGCGATTTTCATGAGGCGCTCGTCGATGTCGAGGCAGCACGCCAGCCCAGCAGGCATGGCCGGCCCGGCTACACCATAACTGTCATTATGGTGTAGCCAATTATCGGATTACCGGTAATCACAATTCACACGGGCCATGGACCGTCGACCGCGACGACCTCGAAGCAGCCGACGGTGCGGTACCGACGACGAACGCCGCCGACCCCGGCTCCGGGGCCGGCGGCGTCGTGTGCTGCAACTGGCCCGCCAACACCGGTCACTCGATGGCGGTCTGCAGGACATGCTCGCCGCGACGGCGCATTGGTTGCGGTACGCACACATGGCGGCTGCCGCAACGGGGCGGGGCTACCGCCAGGCTTCGGCCGGCCGGCAGTCCGCCCCCGGGATGGAGCCGGCCACGACGCCTCCGGCCGGATCGGTGTAACAGGTGCTGGTCTGCCGGGTCAGATCGGGCCAGGCCGGGCGCCGGTCGATCACCGTGCCGGCGCGGTCGTAGGTGACCAGGACGCTGGACCCGACCTCGACGGTACCGTCGCTGATGAGCGTGAACGTCCCACCGGCGAGGTTGGCCGGTGTGGTTCGGCCGTTGCCGTGGTCGAGGACGACCCGACCGACCCGTGGGCTCACCCGTCCGGCCAGCGCGAAGCGGTCACTCGGACCCTCGGCTTCCGTCGATGATCCGCCCTCGATCACAACGGGACCCGGCAGCCAGTTCGACGCGGCGACGTGGCTGGCGGATCTGCCGCCGCGCGCGGGCTGGTTGAAGCAGTAGACCGT
Source organism: Micromonosporaceae bacterium (assembly GCA_032160285.1). Lineage (GTDB taxonomy): Bacteria > Actinomycetota > Actinomycetes > Mycobacteriales > Micromonosporaceae > Planosporangium. The sequence continues at coordinate 3,482 of JAVHWE010000492.1, forward strand.
TGCCGTACCCGCCGTGAAGACGACCGCGACGTCGCCGCGGCGGCCCAGGAAGTTCACCAGCTCCAGGTTCGCACCGACCCGCCCGCCCCGGGCCGCGTCCGAGATGGCGGGGTCATCGTCGATGGCGCGGCTGTCGGCGAGGCACTCGTCGGCCGCCCGGCGAATGTCCGGCGGGACCGCGCCGCCGCTGTAGGCCAGCGTCTCGGTGTTGCCCCCGTCGCCCAGGGGGTCAACGGCGACGAACGTCGCGATCCCCGCGGTGACCGCCAACCCGGCGGCGGCCAGGGCGAGCCGGCGGCGTGGCCGGTGCGGCGTCCGCGTGTTCGCGCCGGGGGCCATCGCCCACAGGAGGCGGGCGCGCATCTCCGCCCGGCGGCGGGGGTGCAGCTCCCGCTCGGCCGGCGGTTCCAGAATGGTGTTCACCGTGTCTCTCCCGTTTCGACGACCCGACCCTCGCCCCGCGCGGGGGTCCCTACTCCCATTGCCACGGCCAGGGTGGCCCGGGCCCGGCTGACTCGCGAGCGCACCGACGTTTCGGAGATGCCCAGCAGGTGCGCCGCCTCCCGGTACGGCACGTTCGACCACACGCACAGCGCCAGCGCCTCGCGTTGGCCCCGCGGCAGTCGGTTCACCTCACGCAGGATGCGGCGCATCCGCCGCTCGTCGTCGACGCGCCCCGCGACGTCGTCGGCCGGGTCGCCGCCACCGGCGCGCTCGGGTGGGATCCGATGCAACGCCGCCAGCCAGCGCCGCGACGAGCGCCACCGGGTGCGGGCCGTGTTGGAGGCGACACTCAGCAGCCAGGGCAGGGCCGAGTCCCCGACCAGGTGCACCTCCGCCCGCCGCCGCCAGGCCGTCAGGAAAGTCACCTGAGCGACGTCCTCCGCGTCGGCCCACGAGGCGGTGAGACGGAAGCAGTGGTTGTACACCGCGCGGACGTGTCGGTCGAACAACACCGCGAACGCCGACTCATCGCCGCCGACGGCGTCGGCCCACAACTGTCGATCGTTCGGTTGAAGGTCTGTCATCACACCTACTAGTGGCCGCTGGACCGGCCCGTGTTGCGCGACGCCACGAGCGCCGCATGGCGGGTGGCCGATCCAACCACGGCTGGCGCCGCGACGGCACCCCTGAACCCGTCGTCAACACCGGCGACGCGGGCGAGAATGCGCCCATGTCCCAGGCGACGCTGCGATCGGACCGCATCCTGCTCGTCCCGCTGTCCGACGAACACCTCGGGTACGAGATCGAGCTCGACGCTGATCCTGAGGTGATGCGCTACCTGGGCAACGGCCGGGCCCGCACCCGTACCGAGGTCGAGGTCCTCCATCGCCGTCGGCTCGCGGTCGCGAGCCGTGGTGACGGGCTCGGCTTCTGGGTCGGTTTCGTCGACGGCGAGTTCGTCGGGTGGTGGATCCTGCAACCACCGGAGCGCGCCGATCAAGGCCCGGCACGGGGACAGGCCGAACTCGGCTACCGGCTGCTGCGTCGCCACTGGCGCCAGGGCCTGGCCAGTGAGGGAGCCCGCGAGCTGATCCGGCACGGCTTCGAAGATCTCCGGCTGACCCGGATCTTCGCCGAGACGATGGCGGTCAACGCCGCCTCCCGCGCGACGATGGCGGCGGTGGGCCTGCGGCACATCCGGACGTTCCACCTGTACTGGGAGGAACCGCTGGCCGGCAGCGAGCGCGGCGAAGTGCAGTACGCGATCTCCCGGCGGGAATGGTTCGCCCGGCGGCCGACCGACGGGAGGCACAGCCGCTAGCGCGCCGGCTCGCGCTAGCGGAGGAACCAGCCGGCGAGGTCGGCGACGACGTGGGCGATGGCCGGGGCGGTCGCGGAGCCGCCGCGGTGGCGGAGCACGCCGAGGACGAGACCGACGGCGAGGTCCAGCGGGAGCACCCGCCACCCGTAGAGGGGGATGTGCAGGAGCGAGAAGGCGACGGCGGCGCCGCCGACCGCGACGGTGGTGCCGCCGACCGCGTACAGGGCGTCATACAGGGCGCCGCGCAGGAAGATCTCCTCGGCGGCCGCGACGACGCCGACGACGACCGCCCACCCCGCGAAGCCCGTCAGGCCGGGGAGCGCGGCCGGGCGGACGAGGTCGGCCAGCGCCGCAGGAGCGCTGATCAGCGCGGCACCGGCCAGGCCGACGGCAAGATCGCCAGCGGTGGCGGTCAGGCGGGTACCGGCCGCGGCGCTCAGCACGGCCAGGCCCCCGGCGAAGACCAGCGCGGCGGTCCGGGACTGTCCGGGGCCGGGTCCACCGATCGCGATCCGCAGCGCGACCGCGGCGGCCAGTCCGC
>JAVHWE010000493.1:0-3043 GCA_032160285.1 Micromonosporaceae bacterium
GGGGGACTTGAACCCCCACGTCCGAAGACACCAGATCCTAAGTCTGGCGCGTCTGCCATTCCGCCACTCCCGCGCGGCGGCCGGAGTGCCCGGCGCTCCTAGAGTGTAGGGCTGCGGCCGGGTCAGTCCAGGCCGAGGTCGCGGCGCAGCTTGGCGACATGGCCGGTGGCCTTCACGTTGTACATCGCCTGTTCGATCCGGCCGTTCTCGTCGATCACGAACGTGGATCGGATGACGCCCACGACGGTCTTGCCGTACAGCTTCTTCTCGCCGTACGCCCCGTACGCGGTCAGCACCGACCGGTCCTGGTCGGACACGAGCGGAAAGGTCAACGACTCCCGCTCGACGAACGTGGCCAGCTTGCCGGGCGCGTCCGGTGATATGCCCACCACCCGGTACCCCGCGCCCTGCAGTGACGCCAGCGAGTCGCGGAAGTCGCACGCCTGGGTGGTGCAGCCGGGCGTCATCGCCGCCGGGTACGCGTACAGCACCACCTTGCTCCCGCGCAGGTCCGCCAGGGACAGCCGCTTACCGTCGGCAGTAGGCAGCGTGAACTCCGGCGCCACATCCCCCGCCACCAGCCGAGTCTCCGTCATGGCGAACGAACCTACCGCAATCACCTCCGCGCCGTAGGGCAGCCCTTACAGATCTCTCCAAGATCGCGCGGGGAGTTCGAGGCGCGCGGTGGCGGAAGGGAGGGGAGGGTCGGTGCGGGGTTACGTGATCGGAGCGGGCGGTGACGGCGGGTGGTCGGACATTTCGGGCGCAGTGTCGGGGCGGGAAAGGAGGGGCGAAACACGCCCGCCGGCAGCTACGGCGCTGGCCCGCGGGCGGCTAGGGTCAGTGGGGCTTCCGTGCCGGGGTGTGGCTGCTGTACCGCTTGGGGGATTTACCGTGACCGATCAGTTCGTCCACCTGCATGTGCACTCCGAGTACTCGATGCTGGACGGCGCGGCGCGGTTGAAGGACATGTTCGGCGAGGTCGTGCGGCTGGGGATGCCGGCGGTGGCGATCACCGACCACGGCAACATGCACGGAGCGTACGAGTTCTACCGGCAGGCGACGGCGGCGGGCGTGACCCCGGTGATCGGGGTGGAGGCGTACCTGGCACCGGCGTCCCGGTTCGACAAGAAGCGGATCAAGTGGGGAACCCCGGAGCAGAAGCGCGACGACGTGTCCGCCAACGGCGCGTTCACCCACATGACCATGTGGGCGCGCAACGCCGAGGGGCTGTACAACCTGTTCCGGCTCAACTCCCGGGCGTCGATGGAGGGGCACTACGTCAAGGGCCGGATGGACACCGACCTGATCTCCCAGCACGCCGGCGGGATCATGGCGACGACCGGGTGCCCGTCGGGTGAGGTGCAGACCCGGCTGCGGCTGGGCCAGGCCGACGCCGCGCTGACCGCTGCCGCCACGTACCAGGAGATCTTCGGCAGGGAGAACTTCTTCCTGGAGCTGATGGGCCACGGGTTGGAGATCGAGCAGCGGGTTCGCGGCGGCCTGGTGGACATCGGCCGCAAGCTCGGTATCCCGCCGCTGGTCACCAACGATTCGCACTACACGTTCGCCTCGCAGGCAGAGGCGCACGACGCGCTGCTGTGCGTACAGACCGGAAGTACCCTGTCGGACCCGGCCAGGTTCCGCCTCGACGGCGGCGGCTACTACCTGAAGTCCGCCGAGGAGATGTACGCGATCGACGACTCGCCGGAGTGGCGCGACGGCTGCCGCAACACGCTCCTGATCGCGGAGCGGGTCGACACCGCGGGGATGTTCGAGACGCGCAACCTGATGCCGAGGTTCCCGGTCCCCGAGGGGGAGACCGAGGATTCGTGGTTCCGCAAGGAAGTCTGGCTGGGCATGGACCGCCGCTGGCCGGACGGCTATGACGCCGAGCGCCGCAAGCAGGCCGAGTACGAGATGGACATCATCTGCTCGATGGGGTTCCCGGCCTACTTCCTCGTGGTGTCGGACTTCATCATGTGGGCCAAGAACAACAAGATCTCGGTGGGTCCGGGCCGCGGCTCCGCCGCCGGCAGCATCGTCGCGTACGCGCTCGGGATCACCGACCTGGACCCGCTGCAACATGGGCTGATCTTCGAGCGCTTCCTCAACCCCGAGCGGTTGCAGATGCCCGACATCGACATCGACTTCGACGAACGCGGCCGCGGCGACGTCATCCGCTACGTCACCGAGAAGTGGGGCTCCGACCGGGTCGCCCAGATCGCGACGTTCGGCACGATCAAGGCCAAGGCCGCGATCAAGGACGGCTGCCGGGTGCTCGGGTACCCGTACGCCCTCGGTGACAAGATCACGAAGGCGATGCCGCCGGCGGTGATGGGCAAGGACATCCCGCTGTCGGGGATCTTCGACAAGAGCCACCCCCGGTACGCCGAGGCGGCGGCGGTCCGGGAGCTGGTCGCCAGCGAGCCGGACGTGGCCAAGATCATGGACGTGGCGAAGGGGCTGGAGGGGCTCGTCCGCCAGCTCGGGGTGCACGCCGCAGGGGTGATCATGTCGGCCGAGCCGCTGATCGACCATGTGCCGCTGGTCCAGCGCGACGCGGACGGCACGATCATCACCCAGTTCGACTACCCGACCTGCGAAACTCTCGGCCTGCTCAAGATGGACTTCCTGGGCCTGCGCAACCTGACGATCATCGATGACGCGGTCACCAACGTCGAGGCGACGACCGGCCGCAAGATCGAGTTGTTGAGTTTGCCGCTGGACGACCGACCGACGTACGAACTGCTGGCGCGCGGCGACACGTTGGGCGTGTTCCAGCTCGACGGTGGCGGCATGCGGCAGCTGCTGCGGCTGATGCGGCCGGACAACTTCGAAGACATCTCCGCCGCGCTTGCGCTGTATCGGCCCGGTCCGATGGGTGCGAACTCCCACACCAACTACGCGCTGCGTAAGAACGGCCTGCAGGAGATCGTACCGATCCACCCGGAGCTGGCGGAGCCGCTCGCCGAGATCCTCGGCCCGACCCACGGCCTGATCATCTACCAGGAGCAGGTCCAGCGCGCCGCGCAGAAACTGG
>JAVHWE010000494.1:0-4594 GCA_032160285.1 Micromonosporaceae bacterium
GGAGCCGACCAAGGTCTCGGACATCCGCTCGGTGGGCGCCACCGACCCGGACACCGGCACCCCGACCCGCGACGGTGCCACGATCCCGCACTTCGCCGTGGGTGCCCGCGGATACCTGTACGCCGCATGGCAGGACTCCCGCTTCACCGCCGGGGCCCGCGACGCGATAGCGCTGTCCCGGTCCACCGACGGCGGTCTCACCTGGAGTGACCCGGTTCCGGTCAACCACGACCTCTCCGTGCCGGCCTTCTCCCCCGCACTCGCGGCCGGCACGGACGGCACCGTCGGCGTGACCTACTACGACTTCCGCTCCAATACTCCCGACCCGACCACGCTGCCGACCGACTATTGGCTCGCCACCTCCCGCAACGCGACCAGTTGGTCCGACCGCCACGTCGCCGGCCCGTTCGATCTGGCCACCGCCCCGCGCGCGGACCGCCCGGTCGCGGGCTCGCGCTACCTCGGCGACCACCACGGCCTGGTCGCCGCCGGACCGTTCTTCATCCCGCTCTTCCCGGCGACCACCGGGAACCCCACCAACCCGACCGACATCTTCACCGCACACCTTGCGGCGGGATAGGGACCGTCGTCGGCCGGAACCTGACCGTGGTGTCGGCAGCCGTGAACGGTTGCGTTGCCGTAAGCACGGCAGCCCATGGACAGGGACAGGCGGAGGGCATCAGCGGTTAACCTTCGCCTTCTTGATCCGCGTTGATCGTACGGGCGCGCCGTCAACCGGCGCCGGATCCTCGGGCGTCGGTTGCACGCCACCGGCGGCGACCCTGTCCAGCGTGGCAAGGCCGGTGTCATCGACGGTTCCGAAAATCGTGTAGTTCGGTCGCAGCGCCGAGTCCGCGTAGACGAGAAAGAACTGACTGCCGTTGGTGTCCGGGCCGGCGTTGGCCATCGCCAGCGTTCCGCGTGGGTAGACCCTTCGCTCGCCGGTCGGGTCGGTCGGAGCCGGCGGCAGATCGGTGGGCAGTTCGTCCTGGAAGCGATAACCCGGTCCACCCTCACCGGTCCCGGTCGGGTCACCGCACTGGAGGACCTTCAGCGTCGGGTACGCGGTAAGCCGGTGGCACGACGTGCGGTCATAGAAGCGGCGCGCGACCAGATGCAGGAAGCTCTGGACGGTGCACGGTGCCTGCGCCCGGTTGAGCCGGAGTGAGATGCTGCCCTGGTTCGTCTTCAGGACGACGTCAACGGTGCCGCGGCTCGGGGTTCTGCGCGGGTCCGGCGGAAGACCTACCGGCCTGGCCGCCGGCTCGTCCGGGGTTTCGGTATACCGACAAGGGCCGTGGGTGGAATTCGTCGGTGCGGGTGACACCGTGGCCGCTGACGCGGCGCCGGCGTCGAAGGCGATCAGCGCACCGGCGGCAAGCGTCACGGCGGCGGCACTGGTCGCCGCGCGGATCAGCGCCGGGCGGCGAATGCCGCCGCAGCGTCGACGTTGCGCCCCTCGTCCCGGCGGGTGACCTGCCGATACCGAACCTGTCGGCAGGTGACAACGCTCGTTGTTCGTCACGCCCGTCCTCCCTCGGCTCCGTGGTGTGGTTAGGCGGAGTACACCTGGGTGTAGTCGATGTCGTCGACGCGGTCAAGGGGCACGACGGGAGGCGATTTTGGGGCCCGACAACCGCCCAATCGAGCGACCGAGATGTGCGCGAACCGCGCGACGCCTCGACCGACGTGAGCAGGCCCGGACACGGCATATCCGGCCGGCAACTTCCCGATCTTGAGCGGGAACCGGGATATTGACCGAACTCGAACATTACTCGAACGCGCCCCCAGCGAGCATGGTCGAACCTGTCCACATGAGACGCTATCGCAGCTTCACCTTGTTCACCGCGGGAGCCACCGTGGCGATGTTGACGGGGCTCTCCGGCGCGCAACCCAGTTCGGCTGTCGCCGGTCGAGCCGCGACCGCGGCGACCCGACCGCCGAACATCGTGTTCGTCCTCACCGACGACCTGTCCTGGAACCTCGTCCGGTACCTGCCGGCGGTGCGCGAGATGCAGTCGCAGGGTCTGACCTTCAACGACTACGTGGTCACCGATTCGCTGTGCTGTCCATCCCGGTCGTCGATCTTCACGGGCCGCTTCCCGCACGACACCGGGGTGTTCACCAACGGCGGAAGCGATGGCGGTTTCGACTTCTTCCACAGCCATGGGGAGGAGGCGGACACCTTCGCCACCGCATTGCAGGCTCAGGGCTACCGCACCGCCATGATGGGCAAGTACCTCAACGGTTACCAACCGGCCGGCACCCAGGGCGGTACCCAGCCGTACGTCCCACCGGGCTGGAGCGAGTGGGATGTGGCCGGCAACGGGTATCCGGAGTTCAACTACGACCTCAACGAAAACCACACCGTCGTACACCATGGCAGCACGCCGGCGGACTACCTCACCGACGTCCTCGCGGGCAAGGGCGAGGCGTTCATCAACAGGGCCGCCCGGGCCGGCACGCCGTTCCTGCTCGAGGTCGCCACCTTCGCACCACACGCGCCGTACACGCCGGCGCCCCGGGACGCGAGCGACTTCCCCGACCTGACCGCGCCGCGGGGGCCGGCGTTCGGCAACCTTCCCACCGATGCCCCGCCGTGGCTGGCCGGCCGGGCTCCGCTGACGGCGGCCGAGGAGCAGACCATCGATGTCGCGTTCCGCAAGCGGGCGCAGGCGGTACAGGCGGTCGACGACCTCATCGCGACCGTCCGCTCCGCGCTGACGAACGCCGGCGTGGCGGACAACACGTACGTCGTCTTCAGTTCCGACAACGGCTACCACATGGGCGAATACAGGCTGAATCCCGGAAAGATGACGGCCTTCGACACCGACATCCGGGTACCGCTGGTCGTGGTCGGACCGGGCGTGCCCGCCGCAACGGTGAGTGACGCCGCCGTGGCCAACATCGATCTGGCGCCTACCTTCGCGCAGGCCGGCAAGGCGGCGATACCGTCCACCGTGGATGGACATAGCCTGCTGCCGCTGCTGCACGGCGGATCCGGCGCCACCTGGCGCACCGCCAACCTGGTCGAACACCACGGCCCGGACGCCCGGGCCGACGATCCGGACCTGCCCGCACCGGGCAGTGGCAACCCACCCAGCTACGAGGCGCTACGCACAGATACCTACACCTACGTCGAGTACGTCGACGGCTCGCGCGAATACTACGATCTGACCGACGATCCGCAGCAACTACACAACATCGTCGCCGCCCTCGGCCCCGCCAGACTGGGCGAACTGCACGCCGCACTGGTGCGGTTGGCGAACTGCCACAGCGGCCCGACCTGCTGGACCGCCGGCCACGTCTGAACCGTGACGACGTAGCGGTGTGTTCTGGCTCCTGCCGGCGGCATCGAACAGGAAACCGAGGCTGGCCCCGCCCGAGGATCGGGTGGGGCCAGCGGTTTCAGCCCAGCGAACGTTCGACGCGTCATCTTTCAGAACCAACCCAGCCGCCCGCTTGGGTCCCGGCCGGCCCGCCGGTTCGGGCGAGGGCCTCCCAGACGGCGGAGATGGGTGCGAAGGCGCGCATGTCGCCGATGCCGCCACCCATCTTGTTCATGGCGTAGGCGTAGGTCGCGCGCGCGTCCATGTCGATGATGGCCAGTGAACCACCGGCGCCGCCCCAGTACAGGGTGTTGGGGTTGGGCATGAAGTCGCCGCCGACCGCGAAGCCGAGCCCGAAGCGGACGGGTATGCCGAGGATGAGGTCGGTACCCTCGACCTGGACCTGCAGGGCGCTGCGACATGTCGCTTCGGACAGGAATCGCCGGCCCTGGGCGACACCGCCGTTGGCGAGGATGGTGTGGATCTGGGCGACGGAGCGCGCGTTGCCGGTGCCGCCGCCGGCGGGTATCTCGGCGGCGCGCCACGCGCGCGAGTTGACCACCGACGTGTTGAGCCGCGGGTTGTGCGCCGCGTTGTCCTGCAGCTCTGTCACGTTGTCGGAGAAGGGCTCCTGCTCGGGCGGGATCAGCTCGGCGACCCGGGGCTCCTCGGACGACGGCAGTCCGATGTGGAAGTCGGCGCCGAGCGGCTCGGCGATCTCTTCGCGGAACACCGTGCCCAGCGACCGGCCGGTGATCCGCCGCACGACCTCACCGATCAGGAACCCCTGGGTGACCGCGTGGTAGCCGGAAGCGGTACCGGGTTTCCAGAACGGCTCCTGGGCCGCCAAAGCCGTAGTCGCCTTCTCCCAGTCGTAGAGGTCCTCGGGCCGCAACGGCTCGCGCCAGCCGGACAGCCCCGCGGAGTGGCTCATCACCTGCGCGACCGTGACCTCCTCCTTGCCGTTGGCCGCGAACTGCGGCCAGTAGCGGGCCACCGGTGCGTCGAAGTCGAGCTCGCCGCGGTCGGCGATCAGCAGTGCGGTCAGGGCCGCCATGGTCTTGGTTGTCGAGTAGACGTTGACGATCGTGTCCCGCTCCCAGACCCGGGTGCGCGCCGCGTCGGCGTGCCCACCCACGAGGTCGGCGACCGTCTCACCGTCGACGGTGGCGCAGAAGCACGCACCCACCTCGGCACCGTCGGTGAAGTTCTTCTCGAACGCGGCGCGAACCCCCGCCATATCCGCACGGACGAATCCCTGCACG
>JAVHWE010000504.1:0-3285 GCA_032160285.1 Micromonosporaceae bacterium
CCGCGCATGTCCTCGGTGCTCACGGTCGCGTCCGGGGCGTTGAGAACCTCGGCCATCCGGCGCTCCTCGGTGCTCTGCGCCGGCGCATCCCGCCCGCGGTCGGCGGTGACGGCCCAGGTGCCTACGGACGCCCCGACCGCGATGACCGCGGCCGCGACGGCCGCCGCGATCCGGGGGCGCCAGCGGTTGGCGGCGGTGGCGGCGGGTGACGCGCGGCCCGGGCGCTCCTGGGGGGTACGCGCGGCCATGGCCAGGATCTGGTCACGCAGCCGCGACGGCGGCGGTTCGGCCACCGCGCCCGCCATGATGGCGGTGGTTCGCTGCAACTCCGACTCCTCGACCGCACAGATGTCGCAGTCGTGCAGGTGCCGCACGAAGGCGGCGCGCTCAATGTCGTTGAGGGCGTGCAGGGCGTACGCGCCGGCAAGCGCGTGGATGTCGGTTGTCTCGGTCATCCGACGCTCACCCCCAGACAGTCACGCATGCGGATCAGTCCGTCGCGCATTCTCGTCTTGATGGTCGCGAGCGGGGAATTCAACAGATCGGCTACCTCACGGTAGCTGTGGCCACCGTAGTACGCGAGGGTGATCGCCTCCCGCTGCAACTCGGTGAGCCGGCCGAGGCAGGTGCGTACCTGCTGCTGCTCCATTCGGGTGGTCACCGATTCGACGACGTTGTCGTATGGCGTGTCGATGGATGCGGCGCCGTGTCGCAGGGTCCGGTCGGCACCGGCCTGCTCGGAGCGGACCCGGTCCACCGCGCGCCGGTGCGCGATGGTGAGCACCCAGCCGGCCGCCGAGCCCCGGGCGGTGTCGAATCGGCCGGCGGTCCGCCAGACCTCGAGCATGACCTCCTGCACCACCTCCTCGGCCAGGGCGGGATCGCGCAGCACGCGCCGGATCAGCCCGTACACCCGGGCCGCGAACTCGTCGTAGAGGGCGGCGAAGGCCGGCTCGTCACCGCGAGCGACGCGGCCGAGCAGATCGCTCGCGTCGACGCGGACGGCCGGTTCCGGTACCGGTACCAGCCGGCGTGGCCCCAGGTCACCGTCACGCGCTCCGGTTTCGAACGCCATCGCACCTCCCTGCCGTACCCGAATGTCTATCGTGATTCGGTGCCGACGCGGCACCGGATCGGAGTCACCGGAGGATTAAGAATGTCACGTGTGTCGAGAAAGCGCGGAATTCAGCTCAAAGGGCCGGTGCACGTGGCCGGACCCGCGAGCGTGCCCGCGGGTCCGGCCGTGTCGATGGTGCGCGGGGTCAGCTGAGTTTCTTGTTGTCGGCGATGCCGCCGGCCAGCGTCGCCGCGGTCATCGGCATGTGGGACGCCGCCGTGGCGAGCTTCGTGAAGACGGTCGGGTCGCCGGCGACGAGCGCGTCGATGGCGTCGGTGAGGGTCTGTACGTGCGGCTTGAGTTCGTCGGCCACGGCCGTGGCGGGCAGCTGCGGTACCACGGAGTTGATCAGCTGGCCGAACGCGGTACGGTAGCCGTCCAGATCGGCCTTGGCCTTGTCCACCTTGGCCTGGTCCTTGGTGGCCTTGCCGAGGGTGTAGTCGACGAAGAAGCCGATGTGCTGGCGCCATGACTGCAGGAACGGAGCCTCCGCGTCGGGGTAGGCGCCACCGACGGCCTTGGACAGCTCGACCGAGTTCGCGTCGAGCGCGGAGACCGCGGCCTTGACGCTGGGCTCGGTCAGGTCGCCACCCTTGGCGACGGCCTGCACGATCGCGATACCCGCCAGGTCGACGTGCGAGGTGAGCAGGTACGTCAGTCCGGAGCGAAGCTCCGAGGCGGCGCCGTTCGGGTCACCGGTGAGCTTCTTGTTGGCGGCGATACCGGTGGCGAGGGTCTTGGCGGTCATCGGCATGTGCCCGGCGGCCGTCTGGAGCTTCGTGAATACCTGTCCGTCGCCGGCGACGAGGGAGTCGATGGCGTCGGTGAGGGTCTGTACGTGTGGTTTGAGTTCGTCGGCGACCGCCGTGGCGGGCAGCTGCGGTACCACGGAGTTGATCAGCTGGCCGAAGGCCGTGCGGTAGCCGTCCAGATCGGCCTTGGCCTTGTCTACCTTGGCCTGGTCCTTGGTGGCCTTGCCGAGGGTGTAGTCGACGAAGAAGCCGATGTGCTGACGCCAGGACTGCAGGAACGGAGCCTCCGCGTCCGGGTACGCGGCACCGACGGCCTTGGACAGCTCGACCGAGTTCGCGTCCAGGTTCGCCACCGCGGCCTTGACCGTCGGATCCTCGAGGTTGCCGCCCTTGTCGACGGCGAACGTCAACGCGATGCCGGCGCGGTAGACGTGCTCGGTGAGCAGGTACGTCAAGCCGGCACGCAGGTCGGCGCCGGCACTGGCGGCGGCCATCCGGCCGCCCATCGAACCCATCGACGACATGGAACTCGACGGCTCGGAACCGGTACTGGGCTTGGCGGACTTGCCGCAGCCGCTGAGCGTGAGCGCCGCGATGATGGCGACGCCGGCGATTTTTGTCGTGCGTGAAGCCATGGTGATGCCTCCTGAGGCAGGTCGGTACCGTGAAAGCACGCCGGCGCGGACTGGCGGCGCGTGAATGTGGAGCGAAGGTGTTACGGCGTCACGTCAATCTCGCCGTTCATTCCCTTGTGGATGGAGCAGTAGTACCGGTACGTCCCCGGCGTGGTGAAGGTGTGCGATGCCGGGTGGTCCTTGGTCAGCGGCATGTCGAGGGTGCCGTCGGGGTTCTCGGCGGTCCGTAGTCCGTCGCCGCCGACGGTGAACGATCCGGTCGTGACGGTGTGGTCGATGGCGTCACCGACCCGCCAGGTCACCGTTGTTCCCGGGGCGACCATGAGTATGGGCGGCTCGAACGAGAGGAGCTTGGTCATCACGACGGTTGCGGTGGCCGACGATCGACCGGACGCGGCAGCCCCGACGGTCGTCGACGGACGCGTGGTCGAACCGCATCCGGCCGCTACCAGCACAGCGGCAACACCGCTGGCGATGAGCACCGGCCGCAACGAATGTGTCAACACGCCCAACCCTTCCGAGACCCGCCCCGCGTCCGTGTGTGGCTACGGAATGGATTCGTCGCGGTCAGCCGACCGGATTGGCCGCCCACAACCAAGGCTGCGGCATTCCGGAGATCGCCGACCGGTGCCGGAGCGACAGACGTCGGCCGAGCAGACCCAGGAGGCCCGGGAGACAGGAGGTTGAGGAGGCCGAGGCGCGCCTGCCGTTGATCCTCGGCGGCGTCAGCCTCGCACTGGCCGAGACCTTGGAAGGTGTCGATCGGGAGCGAAAGGCCCAG
>JAVHWE010000513.1:0-5804 GCA_032160285.1 Micromonosporaceae bacterium
GCCTGGGCGTGTTCTTCCTGACTGTCTACACCACCACCCGCAGCGGTACCGGCAACGGATCGGCCAGCGTCACCGTCCTGTTCGGCTCCATCCTCGGACTGTCCGCCGCCCGGGCCATGGCGACCGCGATCGTCGCCGCTCTGATCTGCCTCACGCTCCTGGCGATCGGCCGGCCGCTGCTGTTCGCCAGCCTTGACGAAAATGTCGCGGCCGCCCGTGGCATCCCCGTCCGACTGCTCGGATACGTGTTTCTCGCCCTGGTCGGCGCCACCGCCGCCGAGTCCACACAGGTCGTGGGCGCGCTGCTCATCCTCGGCCTGCTCGCCGCCCCTGCCGGCGCGGCAAACCGCCTCACCACCCGGCCGCTACGTGCCCTCGGCCTGTCGGCCGCGATTGCGGTCGGCAGCGTCTGGGTCGGCCTGACCGCCAGCTACCTCATCCCCCGGATGCCGCCCAGCTTCGCCATCCTCGCCGTCGCCACCCTGAGCTATCTCCTCGCCGCAGCCGGCCGAGCCCGCCACATTGCCGACCCGGCCACCGCACCGCCGCCGAGGAATGCGGTGAGTGCCGACAGGCGATCGTCGGGCCCCTCGGAGGCTGCCTCCGCGACCGGATAATGCCGGGGTACGGGCCGGCGCGGGCCACTCGCGACGGTCGCAGTTAACGCCGCGTTCGGGACCGGTGGCTGCGGGTCGGTGTCGCCGGTGTGTTGCTGGCGACGACGGTGCCGCTGCGGTGGCGCCGGCGATGCGTCCGATGTCGAGCCGTTGGATTCGGTGGCGGGGGAGTGTCAGTGAATTGGCGGTTCAGGCACGGAGGTCGCCAGCTCGTCGACCCACATCTGGTTATGGGCGTTCCATTCGCCGGGCGAGGTGATGCAGTCCCACACCTGCAGAACGGCTTGCTGTCCCGGCGGATTGCTGGAACCGTTTCGTGCATCCAGGCATCGCCCGGAGTCCCGATTCCTGACGGCGCTGGTCACATGTGGCTTGGCGGGTGAGATCGACATCGGAGGAAGCTCCCGGTAAGGGCACCCCTCCTCCTGCATACCGTCGAAGCGGGGCGCTCTCCTCACGGCAATTCGCTGGCCGCCCCGAACGCACCGGGTTCGGCGATGACCGACGCGGTTGACAACCCACGCATACTTATCGATACTCGATACATCGTTAATCGATAAGGAGTCCTCGTGCAGCCAACCACACGCCGCGTTTCCGGCGCTCTCCGCCGGGTCTGCTCGTTCCTCACCCTGGTGATCGTCCTGAACGTTCTCGGTCTGGTCGTGGCCGCGTTCAACTGGCTTGGCCACGGGCGGACCCCGGTGACCTTCCGGGTGTTCAACAGCGATGTGTACGGCCCCCGACCCCCGGCCGTCCAGCCCGCGTTCCGGGGTTTCGACGTGCAAGAGGTACTGGTCGTGGTCCGCCGACCGTCCCCGCCGCAACAGATCCTCGAGGAGATCGGCAGCGGCACGGTCTGGCTGGTCATCACGCTGGTACTCGCGGTACTGGCCCGGCGCACCGTCATCGCTGCGATGCAGAGCGACCCGTTCACCCCGGCAATGGCTAGCCGGCTGACCCGGCTCGGTACTGCGGTGCTGATCGGCGGTTTCGCGGCCGAGGTGATGCGCCTCGCGGCCAGCGTCGCGCTGTACCGCAGTGCACACGGCAGCGGCTACGCTCTCTATGCGCAGAACTCTCGGGTTGGGTTCTGGTGGCTTCCGCTCGGCCTGGCGGTCCTGGCGTTCGCGGCGGTGGTCCGACACGGCTGCGCGCTGCGCGCCGAGCTGGACCAGGTGATCTGATGCCGCCCGAGGAGGAGCACCGGGTCGAGATACACCTCGACCGCCTGCTGGCACAGCACAATCTCACCCTCACCGACGTCGCGCAGCAGGTGGGCATCACCCTGGCCAACCTTTCGATTCTCAAGAACGGCCGGGCCCGCGCCATCCGCTTCAGTACGTTGACCGCGCTGTGCGAGGCACTCGACTGCCAGCCCGGCGACCTCATGACCGTGCACTCGACGCGCCGGCCGGAGCCCGACGATCGGTGAGGCATCCGCCCTGTCTCAGTTGTGGCGACCGGCATCGAGGCGCCGCCACCGGCAGCGACGCCGACCACGGTGGACGCGGATGAGCTCGGCCAGCCGGGTCAACGCACGGGTGGACAGCGCAATCGCGGCAGGGTAGGACAGCAAAGAGGCTCCCAGTTGGGCATCGGATCTTGGTCTCTGCCGTCTTACCGGAAGCCTCCTCCT
Organism: Micromonosporaceae bacterium; assembly: GCA_032160285.1. Lineage (GTDB taxonomy): Bacteria > Actinomycetota > Actinomycetes > Mycobacteriales > Micromonosporaceae > Planosporangium. Next base: position 2,254 of record JAVHWE010000513.1, read on the forward strand.
ATGTAGATCTCACCCCAGTGAGTTTCGGAAAGGTGACTCCGAACGTCCACGCGTGGCGCCGGAACGACACCCGGTACCGGCCTTCCGGCCATCCGGCCATGGCAACTCGGCTCGTAGGGACGGTGACCACGCCGGATTGGGGGTTCAGGCATGGATGATACGTACCGTGCCTCGTTGTGGAATGTGCGAGTAGCGGTGATGACCGGCGCCCGAGGAGGAGTGGTGGTGAGTATCTCCATCTGTCTGCCGGCCGAGCTGGGCGAGCAGGAGCTGACCAGCTGGCGGAGGTTGCAGCGCGAGGACAGCCGGCTGGCCAGCCCGTTCCTGGGCCCCGAGTTCGCGCTGGCCCTCGGGCGTCACCGCGACGACGTACGGGTCGCGGTGATCGAGGAATCGGGTCAGGCGGTGGGCTTCTTCGCGCACCAGCGCGGCCGCCGGGGCGTCGGTCGCGCCCTCGGCTACGGCCTTGGCAACGCGCAGGGTCTGGTACACGCCGCCGCGTTCGAGTGGCGGCCACGCGATCTTCTTGCCCGCTGCGGGCTCGCCGTATGGGAGTTCGACAATCTGGTACCGCACCAGGTGGGTGCCTTCGACGTCCGGCGCGCGGCGACCGCGCCGGCGCCGTTCATCGACCTGTCACGCGGCTGGGACGCCTGGCTGGAGTCGAAGCGTGCGGCCAAGGTCGGCATCGGGAAGGTCCAGAAGTCCCAGCGTCGGCTCGCTCGCGAAGCCGGCGAGGTCACGTTCGAATTCGATACGGCGGCGCGTACCGACAACCTGAAACTGTTGATGCGACTGAAGTCGGGCCAGTACCGGCGGACCGGCCGGCCCGACGTGTTCGCCCGGCCGTGGGTGGTGGCGGTGGTGGAGGACCTGGCCGACACGGCGACACCCGATTTCACCGGACTGCTGTCCGTGCTGTCGGTGGCCGGCCGACCGATCGCGGTGCGTTACTCGTTGGGCGCGAACAACATGCTCTGCGCCTGGTTCTCCTCGTACGAGGTGGACCTGGGACGGTACTCGCCCGGCCTGGGTAGCCTGCTGGAGTACATCCGGGCCGGCTGCGAACGGGGCTACACCGAGATCGATCTGGCCCAGGGCCACTATGACTACAAAGAGATGATCAAAGACGGCGACCGCGCCGTGGCCGGCGGCTGGGTCGAGCGCCCCTCGGCGGCGGCCACCGTGCGCCGGCTGCAGCAGGCCCCGCGCCGGTATGTGTCTGACTTCGTCCTCAGCCGGCCCGGATTGCGCCAGGCGGTACGCCGCACGCGCAACAGGATCGGTCATCTGCACAACGCCCTGCGCGGCTGACGGGATGGCGAAGCCGACACCCTGAACCCGACTGTCACCCGATGGGCTGATCGCGGCCGGTTCCGGGTGGCCCGGTATCGTCGCAGGTGAACCGCATGCCGCAGCAGTCGACGGAAGAAGACAACAGACAAATGGTTTCCTGGCGGTTGTCGAAGACGTCCCCCGTTCTCCTCGCGACCGTGGTCGCCTGCGCCGCGGTCGGCGTCGCGGCGTCCCGACATGCCTCGCTTGCGGCGGCCCTGGACGCCCCGGCCACGGCAGGTGCCGACCGGCGCTACGTGTCGGCCGCCGGCGAGGACAGCAACCCGGGTACGTCGGACCGCCCGTGGCGCACGGTGGCGCACGCGGTCGACGCCGCACCGGACGGATCGACGATTCTGTTGGCCAGCGGCGGGTACGCGCCGTTCACGATCCGGCGCGGCGGGCTCACGGTCTCCGCCCTGCCCGGTGCCACCCCGGTGATCGGAGGCCAGAGCGGTGTGCGCGACGTGGTGACGATCGCCGCCAGTCACATCACCGTGTCCGGCCTGACGGTCGCCGGCTGCGTACCCCGGCCGAGCACCGACCCTGCGGCGTCGGCCCCCGACAGCAGTGGCATCCGGGTGGACGGCGCCGACGATGTCGTCGTGCGCGACGTGGTCGTGCGTGACAGTCACGGCCGTACCGACAAGGGACTGCCGGTCGGCTGCTACGGGGTACTGGTCTACCGGTCCACGAACGTCACCGTGTCCTCGTCGGAGATCTTCCACAACGGCGCGGGCATCGAGGTGTCCGGTGGTGGCCGGGGTGTCGTGGTGGAAAACAACAACGTCCACGACCAGGATGTCGTCGTCCACAACACCGCCGAGCCGAAGAATGACGACTTCGGTGGGTACGGTCTGGGCGCCACGTCCATCACCGACGATCCGGGTCCGGTCTTCCGCGACAACACCGTCGTCGCCAACCAGGCACTGTCGTCGGACTACGGCAGGGACGGCGGCGGGTTCGAACTCTACAACGCCTCGCACACCACGATCACCGGCAACCGGTTCGCTGACAACGATGGTGTGCTGGAGACCGGCACCGGCGGCGGGGGTTCCTGCGTGGACAACGTCTTCTCGAACAACACCGCGATCGGACGGTCCGGACCCGCCAGCTCCGTGACCGACTCCACCGGTCTGGTGCTGCGCTGCGCCAGCAACATGACGATCGCCGACAACACACTATCCACGTTGGACAAGTACGCGTTCATCGTGGAGACCGGTACCGCGTTCGCCGGCGGCGTCGACGGCCTCAGCATCACCGGCAATACGGTGACCCAGGACGGCGACAACGAGATCTTCTACCTGGCGCTGGCGAATTCCGCACAGCAGCCTCGAATCGTCATCAACAACAACCGGTACCGGACCACCGGGGACGCCTTCGCGACCGTCCGCGGTGTGCCGTCGTCGTTGACCTTCGGCGGTTGGCGGTCCCAAACCGGTCACGACGCAAGCTCCGGCACCTTCTGATCACGGCCCGGCCGGCGACACGAGCTGGTAGATCCGCACCCCGTGGTCGGCGTAGAACACCTTCCAGCTCGGCGACGCGGCAAGAGCCCGGTCGAGCGCCGGCAGCGACCCGGTCGGGTAGTGGCCGAAGTAGTCGCTCGACGCGATCATAGGATCGCTGATCACCAGATAGGACGCGGTTCCACCGACAGACCGCAGGTGGCGCTGTAGCGATGGGAGGTCGGCCGGGCCGAACATGCGGCCCTCGAACAGCGTGGGATCGTTGGTAAGCGCCACGTTCGCCGGGTGCCCGACGTCGTAGGACCCGTAGTTCGACGCCAGCCGGGTGGGAAAGGCGTCCGTGGCGAGCATCAGGGTGGCGCCGGCCGGTGCGTGGGCGTAGAAGTACCGCGCCGCGCGGACATCACTGGCCGGCACCGCGTCGACGACCAGTTGCCCGTGCAGCCCCTGCACCGTCGCCAGTGCCGCCGCGGCCAGCAGGACGCCGGTGACGACGCCGCCGAAGAGTGTCGTGCGGCGGCGACCCGCCCACAGCCCCGCGATGAGCAGCGCCGACCACGGCAACGAGAAGGCGAAGATCCGGTAGATCGCCTCGCCACCGTAGCTGGCGACGGCCAGCGCGACGAACGGCGCAAAGCCGATGATCACCGATACCATGACCAGGCCGAGTCGCCGCCGGTTGCGCCAGATGGCGAACAGGGCGACGCTCCACACCACGATCGACAGGACGCGCACCACCAACGCGGA
>JAVHWE010000563.1:0-9068 GCA_032160285.1 Micromonosporaceae bacterium
CCCCACCGAACAGCCCCGGCTGTCCTGGACCGAGCGGAACCCGGTCGGGGTGGTCGGCGTGATCGCCCCGTTCAACGCGCCGCTGATCCTGGCCATCCGGTCGGTGGCCCCGGCGCTCGCCCTGGGCAACGCGGTCATCCTCAAGCCCGACCCGCGCGCCGCGGTCAGCGGCGGCATCTGCATCGCCCGGGTCTTCGAGGAGGCCGGCCTGCCCGCCGATCTCCTGCACGTCCTGCCCGGCGGTCCCGACGTCGGCGAGGCGCTGATCACCGATCCCCGGGTACGGGTCATCTCGTTCACCGGCTCGACCGCCGCCGGGCGGCGGGTCGGCCAGCTGGCCGCCGCCCACCTCAAGCGGGCCCATCTGGAGCTCGGCGGGAACTCCGCGCTGATCGTGCTGGACGACGCCGACCTGGACCTGGCCGTGTCCGCCGGCGCCTGGGGCTCATTCCTGCACCAGGGGCAGATCTGCATGACCACCGGCCGGCACCTGGTCCACCAGTCGGTGCACGACGAGTATGTGGCCCGGCTGGCCGACAAGGCCGAGCACCTGCCGGTGGGCAACCCGGCCACCGAACAGGTGGCGCTCGGCCCGATCATCGACGCCGGCCAGCGCGACAAGATCCACAAGTTGGTCACCGACAGCGTGTCGGCCGGCGCCAAACTGGCCGCCGGCGGGACGTACCAGGGGCTGTTCTACCGGCCGACCGTGCTCTCCGATGTGACGCCGCAGACGCCGGCCTACGCCAACGAGGTGTTCGGTCCGGTCGCGCCGGTGATCCGGTTCGGCTCGCTGGACGAGGTGGCCGCGCTGGCCGCCGACTCCGAGTACGGGCTGTCGCTGGGCATCCTGACCCGGGACGTGATGAAGGGCCTCGCCCTGGCCCGCCGCATCCCGACCGGCATCGTGCACATCAATGATCAAACGGTCGGCGACGAGGCGGTGGCCCCGTTCGGCGGGGTCGGCGCGTCCGGTACCGGCTCCCGATTCGGCGGAGCGGCCGCCAACGTTGACGCCTTCACCGACACCCGGTGGGTCACCGTCAGCGGCCAGACTCCGGCGTACCCGTTCTGACCCTTCGGCGCCCCCGCGCCGGCCTCCACCAGGAGACCCCAGATGACCGACAACATCCCCCGTCCGTCCGGCGAGATCAACCGGCGGGACGTCCTTCGAGCGCTCGGCGTGGGCGCGGCCGCGCTCGGTACCGGCGGCCTGCTCACCGGCTGCGGCAAGGGCCTCAAGGGCTCGGGCGGCAGCGGCAGCACGGACACCCTCAAGATCGGTTATGTCAGCCCACAGACCGGTCCGCTGGCCAGCTTCGCGCTGGCCGACAACTTCATCGTCAAACAGGTCAACGACGTGCTGCGCAAGGGAATCACCGCGGGCGGAAAGAATCGCAAGATCGAGATCGTGGTGAAGGACACCCAGTCGAGCTCGACCCGGGCCGCAGACATGGCGCGCGAGCTCATCCTCACCGACAAGGTCGACCTGATCGTCGGATCGTCCACACCGGACACCACCAACCCGGTCGCCGACCAGTGCGAGGCCAACGGGATCCCGAACGTGACCACGATCGCGCCCTGGGAGGCGTGGTACCACGGCCGGGGGGCCAAGGAGGGCTCGGCGTTCACGTACACCACCCTGTTCTTCTTCGGGATGGCCGAGATCACCAGCGCCTTCATCGCGATGTGGGACCGGATCGGCGCGCCCAGCAAGAACGTCGGTGCGCTGTGGCCCAACGACACCGACGCGAACGCGTTCCGGGCCGGCTTCCCACCGGCGATGACGCCGAAGGGGTACAAGGCCGTCGACGCCGGGGCCTACCAGGACGGGATCACCGACTTCAGCGCCGAGATCGCCAAGTTGAAGAGCGGCGGAGCCGACCTGTTCACCTGTACGCCGATCCCGCCCGACTTCCAGACCTTCTGGAAGCAGGCGGTCCAGCAGGGGTACAAGCCGAAGCTGGCCACGGTCGCCAAGGTGATGCTGTTCCCGAGCGAGGCGGAGGCGCTGGGCGGCCTGTCCAAGAACATCGCAACCGACGCCTGGTGGAGCCCCTACCACCCGTACAAGTCGACGTTCGACGGGACCACCGCGCAGAAGCTGGCCGACGACTTCACCGCCGCCACCGGCAAGCAGTGGACCCAGGCGCTCGGGTCGATCTACTCGCTGTTCGAGATCGCGGTCCAGGCGTTCAGGTCGGCCAGCGACCCGAAGGACCGCAAGGATGTGGCCCACCAGCTGCAGACCATGAAGATCGAGGGGATGAGCGGGCCACTGGACTTCACCACCGGTCCGGTACCCGGGGTCGCCATCCAGAAGCTCGTCGGCGCGCAGTGGCGGGAGGGCAAGAAGTTCCCGTGGGACCTGTACCTGGTGGACAACACCACGTACCCGACCGTCGCCACCAACGGTGACCTGCAGCCGACCAACTAACCGATGGTGGATCCCCTGCTCACGTTGGCCGGCGTCAGTAAGCGCTTCGGTCAGGTGCTGGTCGCCGACCGCATCGACCTGACGGTAGGCGCCGGCGAGGCGGTCGGCATCGTGGGGCCCAACGGCGCCGGCAAGACCACGCTGTTCGCCATGATCTCCGGCGACCTGCGCCCGGACAGTGGCGACGTGCTGCTGGCCGGGCGCCGGGTCACCGATGTGGCGTCCTCGGCGCGCTGCCGGCTCGGCCTGGGCCGCACGTACCAGGTGCCCCGGCCGTTCGAGCACATGACCGTGTTCGAGAACGTCCTGGTCGCCGTACACCAGGGCGGCCAGCTGCGGGGCCGGGCGGCGACCGGCCGGGCCGGCGCGGTACTCACCGATACCGGCCTGCTGCCGCTGGCCAACACCTCGGCCGGCCGGCTCACCCTGCTGCAGCGCAAGCGGCTGGAGATCGCCCGGGCCCTGGGTACCGGACCCCGGTTGCTGCTGCTCGACGAGGTGGCCGGCGGGCTGACCGATCCGGAGGTCGCGGAGCTGGTCGGCATCGTCCGGCGACTCAATGCCGGCGGGCTGGCGGTGATCTGGATCGAACACGTGGTGCACGCCCTGACCAGTACCGTCGATCGGTTGATCTGCCTGGCCGGCGGCGCGTTCGTCGCCGACGGCACGCCCGACGAGGTGCTGGCCAGCGCCGCCGTCCGCGAGGTCTACCTCGGCGGCGGCCTGGAACTCGTCGACACCCCCGCCGCTCCCGGCGGTCCGCCCCGGTGAGCGCGCTGCTGGAGGTGGACGGGCTGACCGTGCATCACGGGCAGTTGGCGGCGGTGGTCTCCGTCGACCTGTCCGTGGAGCAGGGCGAGACGCTGGCCGTGATCGGCGCCAACGGGGCGGGCAAGTCCACCCTGCTGCGGACCATCGCCGGGGTGCTCCGGCCGACCACCGGCACGATCCGGCTGGCCGGCCGGGACGTCACCCGGCTGCCCGCGCACCGGCGGGTGGCCGAGGGCATCTCGCTGGTACCCGAGGGGCGACGGCTCTTCGAGTCGCTGACCGTCGAGGAGAACCTGCTCACCGGGGAGTACCGGGGCCGGCCCGGCCCGTGGACGCCGGCCCGGGTGATGGAGCTGTTCGAGTGGATGGGCCCCCGGCGACGGCAGGTGTCCGCCCAACTGTCCGGCGGCGAGCAGCAGGCCGTGGCGATCGGCCGGGCCCTGGTCGCCAACCCCCGGCTGCTGCTGCTCGACGAGCTGTCGCTGGGCCTGGCCCCGATCGTGGTCCGCCAGATCTACCAGCGGCTTCCGGAGATCATCTCCAGCGGTACCACCGTGCTGCTGGTCGAGCAGGACGTGGCCCAGGCGATGCGGGTGGCCGGCCGCGTTCAGTGTCTGCTGGAGGGCCGCACGGTGCTCGCCGGCAGGCCCGCGGAGCTGGCCCTGGCCGACGTCGAGCGGGCCTACTTCGGGCTACGTACCGGTAGCGACCCACCGGGCGACCGGGCCGAGTCGGCCCCGGCCGGGCCGGCGCAGGCGCGGCCCGCGTCGGCGCCGACCGATGACCAAGCTGTGGCCCAACCGTCGGGCGCCGTCGAAGGGACCGCCTCGTGAACTGGCTCAACGCCCTGGTGCAGGGCATCCTGCTGGGCGGCCTGTACGCCCTGTTCGCCTGTGGGCTGTCGCTGATGTTCGGCGTGATGCGGATCGTCAACCTGGCGCACGGCGACTTCGCGGTGCTGGCCGCGTTCGGCGCCTACCTGGTGATCAGTTCGACGCCGCTGGGCACCCTCGCGGCGACCGTGGTGGTCATTCCACTCTTCGCGCTGCTCGGCTACGTGCTGCAGCGTGGGCTCATCCAGCGCGCGCTCACCGTCGGTCCGCTGTCGACCCTGCTGGTCACGTTCGGGCTTTCGATCATCATCCAGAACCTGCTGCTGCAGGCCTTCTCGGCGGATACCCGGTCGCTGCCGGCCGGCTCGCTGGCATCGGCGTCGCTGCGGCTGTCCGGCCAGATCTCGGTGTCCTATCTCGCCGTACTCACCTTCGCGCTGGCCGTCGTGGTGCTGCTTGGGCTGCAGGGCTTCCTGTCCCGTACGGCGCTGGGTCGGATGCTGCGGGCCACCTCCGATGACCGCGAGGCGGCGTCGCTGGTCGGCGCGGACACGCGGCATGTGTACGCGGTGGCCACCGCGATCGCCTTCGCCACCGTGGCGCTGGCCGGCCTGCTGTTCGCGATGCGCTCCTCGTTCGACCCGAGCATCGGCCCGACCCGGCTGCTGTTCGCCTTCGAGGCGGTGGTCATCGGCGGCCTCGGCTCGCTGTGGGGCACCCTCGTCGGCGGGATGGTGCTCGGCCTGGCGCAGACCCTGGGCGCTCAGATCGACCCGGCGCTGACCCTGCTCGGCGGGCATCTGATCTTCCTCGCCGTGCTGGCCTTCCGGCCGCAGGGCCTGATCGCGGCCCGGAGCGGGTGATGGCCGAGAACGTATCGACGTTGACCGACACCCTCCTCGCCCGGGCGGTCCCGGCGACGGTCCGCCGGGGCGGGCGCGGCACCCTGTGGGGCGGCCTCGTGCTGGCCGTCGTCGTCGCGGTGCTCGCCTACCTGCCCTACCTCGCGTACGCCACCGTCACCGACACGCTCATCACCTTCTTCATGCTGCTTACCCTGGCCAGCATGTGGAACCTGCTCGCCGGGTACGCCGGGCTCGTCTCGGTCGGCCAGCAGGCGTACTTCGGCCTGGGCGCGTATGCGGTGCTCCAGCTCAGCGACTGGGGCATCCAGCCGTACGTCGGGGTTTTCCTGGCGGCCGGCGTCTGCGCGATCATCGCCATCCCCACCTCCCTACTCGCGTTCCGGCTGCGCGGGGACTACTTCGCCGTCGGCACGTGGGTGATCGCCGAGGTGTACCGGCTGGTCATGGTGCGGTACAACGCGCTGGGCGGGGGCAGCGGCCGGTCGCTCACCACGCTGTCGGGCATCGATCAGGATCTCCGCGAGGCGTTCACCTACTGGGTGGCACTGGCCGTCGCGGTGCTCGCCCTGCTCACCTGCTACCTGCTCATCCGCAGCCGGCTCGGGTTGGCGTTGACCGCGGTTCGCGACAATGAGATCGCAGCCGGCAGCGCCGGGGTCAACGTCACCCGGGCCAAGCGGATCGTATACCTGGTCAGCGCCGCCGGCTGCGGCTCGGCCGGTGGGCTGCTGCTGGTCAGCTCGTTGAACGTACAGCCGGACACCGTGTTCAGCGTGCAGTGGTCGGCGTACATGATCTTTATCGTGATCATCGGTGGGCTCGGCTACATCGAGGGGCCGATCATCGGTGCGATCATCTTCTTCGTCCTGCAGCGGTGGTTGTCCGACTACGGTGTCTGGTACCTGGTGCTGCTCGGCACGATCGCGGTGGTGGCCGCGGTCTGGCTGCCGCGCGGTCTGTGGGGCGCGCTGAGTGGTCGCGGGGTGCGGCTCTTCCCGGTCGGGTACCGCCTGGACGGCGCCAACAAGCCGGACGGCGCCAAGAAGGAGCACGACAGTGGCAATGGGTCGGACGGGTCGGGAGCGCACGCAGGTCGGCATCGTCGGCGCCGGACCGGCCGGGCTGTTGCTGTCCCACCTGCTCGCCCGTGCCGGCGTCGAGTCCATTGTGGTCGAGGACCGCAGCCGCGAGCACGTCGAGGCGCGGCAGCGGGCCGGTGTCCTCGAACACGGCACCGCCGACCTGCTCCGGGCCACCGGCCTGGGCGCCCGGCTGGACGCCGAGGGCAGCACGCACGGCGGGATCTACCTGCAGTTCGCCGGCGAGCGACACCACGTCGACTTCCGCGACCTCACCGGCCGGACCGTCACCATCTACGCACAGACCGAGGTGGTCAAGGACCTGGTCGCCGCCCGGCTGGCGGCCGGCCAGCGGCTGGAGTTCGACATCTCCGGTACGGCGGTGGACGCCCTGGACACCGACCGGCCGGTGCTGCGCTACGCCGACGCCGACGGCGAGCCGCGCGAGGTGGTCTGCGACGTGATCGCCGGCTGCGACGGCTTTCACGGTGTCAGCCGGCCGAGCATCCCGGACGGCGTGCTCACCACGTACCGGCGGGAGTACCCGTACGCGTGGCTGGGCATCATCGCCGACGTACCGCCCTCGACCGACGAACTGATCTACGCCCACCACCCGGACGGCTTCGCCCTGCACAGCGTCCGGACGCCCGAGGTCAGCCGGCTCTACCTGCAGGTCGACCCGGACTCCGACCTCGCCGACTGGCCCGACGAGCGGATCTGGGCCGGGCTGGAACGCCGGTTCGCGCTGGACGGCTGGAAGCTGCGCGAGGGGCCGATCAGGGAGAAGTCGATCACGCCGATGCGCGGCTTCGTCAGCGCGCCGATGCGGTACGGGCGGCTGTTCCTGGCCGGGGACGCGGCGCACATCGTGCCGCCGACCGGCGCCAAGGGGCTGAACCTGGCGATGGCCGACGTGGTCCGGCTGGCCGGCGCGTTGACCGCGCTGGAACACGGCGACGAGGGTCCGGCGGATCGGTACTCCGACGAGTGCCTGCGGCGGGTCTGGCGGGCCACCTACTTTTCCAACTGGATGACCTCGATGCTGCACCCGATGCCGGGTGACGACTTCGGGGTACAGGTACAGCTCGCCCAGCTCCGGCATGTGACGTCGTCACGGGCCGCCGCGGAGGCGCTGGCCGAGAACTACGTGGGCCTGCCGCTCCCGCTGCCCGAGGACTGGACCTAGCCGTATTGCCACGATCGGCCGCGGCCGCTGCCCGTGAGTCCGATATGTTCGGCCCTGGACGGTTACGCCGGATGGTGGATCAATCAGGCAATACATCGATACTTATCATTCCTTTTATGTTTGGATGGCGTCGGCTTAGCACGACTCGTCCAAAAATGCGGCCAGGCCCCGTTTTAAGGAGAGCGCCTTGCGTCGTCCCATCCGGCTCATACTTCGATTGACCGGCGCCAGCGCCGGCGCCATGCTCGCCCTCGTCGCCGGTACCGCCCTCGCGTCCACCGCCAGCCCCGCTCGTCACGGCGACGATGGCGGCGGCGGTGGTGGCGTCGTTGCCCCGGCCAGAATCACCGTCGTCAACCAGGTCGCCGACACGTCCGGCGTCGCCAACGTCACCGACCCCGATCTGCTCAACCCCTGGGGCCTGTCGATCGGCCCGGCCGGCGGCGCGCTCTGGGTCGCCAACAACAACTCCAACACCACGACCCTGTACAACGGCGGCGTGAACGGCGCGGCCGCCACCAAGAACGCGTTGACCGTGGCCATCCCCGGCGGCAAGCCGACCGGCACAGTGTTCAGCGGCGGCAGCGACTTCGTCGTCACCGGCCCGACCGGCGCCTCCGGCCCGGCCCGGTTCATCTACTCCAGCGACCAGGGCGACATCACGGCGTGGAACCCGACCGCGGACCGGACCAACACGATCCTCGAAGCCCACGTCAACGGGGCCGTCTACCGCGGACTGGCCCTGGTGAGCACGACCAACGGCGACTTCCTGTTGGCCAACGACTTCAAGAATGGCCGCATCGACATCTTTGACAGCACGTTCAACAAGATCATCCCGGCGGCCGGTCAGTTCGTGGACCGCAACCTTCCGTCCGGGTACACGCCGTTCAACGTGCAGGCCATCGGCTCGTCGGTCTACGTCGCGTACGCCCGCTCCGACAACGGCGGAGCCGAGCCGAGCGGCGGGAACCGCGGAGTTGTGGACGTCTTCACGAACTTCGGCATGAACGTCACTCGGATCGCCACCGACGGCAACCTCAACGGGCCGTGGGGTCTCGCGATCGCCCCGTCCAGTTTCGGCGCGATCGCCGGCGACCTGCTGGTCGGCAACTTCAAAGACGGCTTCATCAACGTCTTCCAGGGCACGAAGTTCGTCGGTCGGCTCGGCGACGCCAATGGGGGCGCGATCCGGATCCAGAAGCTGTGGGCGATGCTTCCGGGTAACGACGTCAACGGCGGCGCGGGCGCTCTCTGGTTCAGCGCCGGTCCCGAGGACGGCCGGGGCGGCCTGGTCGGGCAGCTGGTTCCCGCCGCCTAGGCCGAGTTCACGAGGTGACGCTCGTGATCGATCGCCGGCGTGTCGGTGGTCGATACGGGGCGAGGTCTCCGGGAGATGGTTCTTCGACCACAAGGACCAGTACCCCGGAGACCCCGTGGACACCCCTAGCCCGCCGTGGTGCGGTACGCCCCCAGCCCGAACGTCGCCACGGTGATCACGGTGGTGGCACCGCTGGCCACCGCGTCGAGGTCGGCGATCGGTACCAGCGGCAGCCCGCTGCCGACCGGAGCCCACGTCCCGGTGCCGACGGTACGGGAGAACACCCCGACGTCGGTCGCCGCGTACAGCACGGTCGCGTTGCGTGGGTCGAGCACGACGTCGTTGACCGGGGCGTCCGGCAGTCCGGCTGAGATGTCCGACCAGGTGGCGCCGCCGTTGGCGGTCCGGAACACGTGCGCGCCGGGATCGCCGTTGCGGTAGCCCGACACCGAAACGTACGCGGTGTCGGCGCTGGCCGGATCGACCTCGACGTGCGTGATCCACCGCGCCGGCAGTCCGGCGGTGATCTCGGTCCAGGTACCGCCGGTATCGCGGGTGATCCACATCCGTCCGTCGTC
>JAVHWE010000616.1:0-2627 GCA_032160285.1 Micromonosporaceae bacterium
CGGCAACCGGTTTCGCGGATACTTCACCCAGACCCGACCGTGAATCGGCGGCCCTCCGGTTCACCATCCCCGGTAGGCTGCACCAGCATCAAATCAGCACAAGTTGGTCCGATCCGGGGGCGGAAAATGCCTGAATTCAGTATCTCGTGCGCCAGTGCGAATGACATCCAGAAGGTCGGCGACTGGGCCGACGAGGAGGGGTGGAACCCCGGCAGGTCGGATGGCCACGCGTTCCCCATCGCGGATCCGAGTGGATTCTTCATTGGCCGTCTCGACGGTGAGCCGGTGACGTCGATCTCAGCGATTCGCTACGGGAACGATTTCGGTTTCGTCGGTCTGTACCTCACCCGGCCGGCGGTTCGGGGCCGCGGGTACGGACTCCAGACCTGGCGCGTGGGAATGAAACAGCTGGCCGGGCGCAACGTCGGCCTCGACGGCGTGGTCGACCAGCAGGACAACTACCGAAAGTCGGGATTTCGCCACGCCTGGAACAACATCCGCTACGACGGCGTCCCGTCACGTGTCGACACCCCCCTCGGCGTTACCCTGATCGACGCCCGCACCGTCGCATTCGACCAGCTGGCCGCATTCGATCGCCGGTTCTTTCCCGCGGCCCGGGAGGCCTTCCTCGCCGCCTGGATCAGCCTGCCCGACCGTACCGCCCTGGTGGCTGTCCGCGAGGGCCGGCTGCAGGGCTTCGGCGTCCTTCGGGCGGCGCGAGGGGCATCGCGGATCGGTCCCCTCTACGCCTCCTCCGAAGACATCGCGCTCTCGCTGGTCGGCGAGTTGGCCGCCACGGTCGGCGGCCAGCCCATCACCATCGACGTTCCCGACCTCAACAAGCCGTCGGTAACGTTGATGGAGCAGCTCGCGATGAAGCCGTCGTTCGAGGTCGCCCGCATGTACACCGGTCCTGTCCCCGACGTCGACCAGTCGGGCATCTACGCCGTCACCAGCCTCGAACTGGGCTAGCCTCGACAAGTGGGCCAGTTTGACGGCTGGGCGGGCGCCCGCGAGGTCGCGGCCACCCGCCCGGAGGACTGTCCATCGTCATCGGTCAGCCGGGTAGCCCGATCGCGTACACGTTGCTGTGTCCGGTGGTGTTGTCGGTCGAGACCATGAATACCTTGCCCCCGGCTACCGCCAATGGTGAGCCCATGAAGTTCTGCTCCGTCCCCAGCTGCAGGAACGAGATCGGGGCGCAGAAGGTCGCGCCGCACCCGGCCGCGTTGAAGCCGTACAGCCCCGCGTCAACCGGGAACCCGGACGCCGGTCCCTTGCCCACGAACACGACCCCGCCGACGACGGAGGGCGCCGATTCGAAGCCCATGGCGAAGTTCTCCCCGGTCCACAGCGGCGCGCACTGCGGCTTGCCGCAGCCGGCCGCCGGGTATGCCGAGACCACACCGATCCCGTCGTCGGTAAAGTCCTGGGTGGCTGCGAACAGCACGTTTCCGGCCACCGCGGGCGCTCCGGACACACCCCCGTCGCCGGTGTCGTAGGACCGCAGCGGCTTGCAGGTCTTGGCGCCGCAGCCGATGGCGGGGAAGGCGAAGAGGTGGAAGTCGGTGTTGGTGCCGTCGCCGAAGAGGGTGGTCGAGCCGACGAAGACGGTATCGGCGGTCACGGTGGGCGCGGCGGCGCGGCCGGCGGGACCGCCGATGTCAGCGGTCCAGACCGGGTTGCACGTCGCCTTGCCGCACCCCGCCGCCGAAAAGACCAGCATGCGCCCGGTGAACAGGTCCGGAGTGGACAAGAACGAGCTGACGTAGACAAAGCCGTTGCCGACCGCGGGTGCCCCGAGCGACTCGTTGGAAAGCCCCTGACCGACCCACAGCGGTTTGCATACCGCGCTGCCGCAGCCCTGCAGGGCGAAGACGTACAGGTGCCCCCCGGCGTCTGCGATGTAGACGGTGTTACCGGCCACCGCCACCGAGGAGTCGAGCGCGCCGTCGGCAAGCTGACCCCGCCATTGCGGTTGGCACACCGCCGCGCCGCAGCCTGCGGCCGGGAACGCGTAAAGGAACCGGTCGGCGGAGCCAACCAGTACCAGACCGCCGGCCACCGCGGGCGTCGTGGCGAAGTCGTTGTCGGCGTGTCCGCGCCAGAGCGGTTCACAGGACCCCACACCGCAGCCCTTGGCGGCGAACGCCGAGAGGTTGCCGTCGAAGTCGGCGATGTACAGGATGCCGTTTGCCACCACCGGTCCGCCCTCGGTCGCATTGTTGTCGCCGAAGTGCGCGGTGAATCGGGTCTGCAGACCCGCGACATTTCCTGGGTTGAAGGTGCGTTCGTCCGGGTTGGTGTTCAGATGCCGCTCGGACTGGCCGAACTGCGGCCACTGGCTGCTCGCCACCACCGCGGCGGTGGCCGGAGCGGCTCCGATGATGGGACCGAGCGCTCCGACGGCAACGGTAACGATGGCCAACCGTAGGAGCCTGGATGTGATCGGCATGGCGCCTCCTGGGGTGGAAAACGGATCGGGGGTGGCATCACACGGCCTTGCCGGGACGGTTACGCCACCACCCGTTCGGGCGTTCCACCCCGTTCCATGAGTCCGCGCTCGTGCCGGCGGCCGCGAACCATGCCCCCGATCCGCTGGTCACACGGCGGTGGGGGGCCGAGTC
>JAVHWE010000621.1:0-3309 GCA_032160285.1 Micromonosporaceae bacterium
TTTCGGACGGGAGTGCCCGGTGAGCATGCCCTTGGAGCAGGCCGGCCGGTCGTACGGGGCGTCGGGCTCGTCACACAGCAGAGTGATGTTGCCGATGAAGCCCTGACGTCGTAGCTCCTCCGAGGCCGCCACCCCGGCCGGGCCGCCGCCGACGATCAGGATGCAGTCGGACCAGCCGTACGTCGTCGATTGTCTGGGGCGACGCATGCGTTACTTACCTCCACGCCGGTGCAGCCCGGTCACATTGGCGAGGGATTCCTTCAGCCGGCCGTCGGCCGGCTCCTCGATGTCGTTCGGTGGCATGTACACCCGGGATCCGGCCCGGTTCATCTTGATGGCGCGCGCCGGGCAGACCTTGACCGCGCGGGACACGGCCTCGACCTCCTCCGGCGGTACCGTCGACGTGTACCCGAGCCGGCCGTCGGCGCGCAGCTCGAAGACGGCCGGGGCCTCCTGCTCGCAGAATCCGAACCGGGCACACTTGCCGGGGTCCACGCTGACCTCGGCCTGCTGACCGCGCAGCCGGGTGCTGGCCTTGTCGGTCACCGACCGTTTGCTCTTGAGCGCCCACTTCGACACGCCCAGCCACAGCACGACCGTGCTCAACCACATCGCGATCACCGGGTACTTGACGAACCACGGGCCGACATGCCGACCCGACAGCAGGATGTGCCCGGCCAGCAGGGTGAATGACGCGTAGGCGAGCGAGTGCAGCGCACGCCACCGGCCGTAGCCCATCCGGCGTTGGAACGGTATCGAGATCAGCAGCGCGGTCATGATCTCGATAGAGATGGTCCCGATACCGACGCCGATCGGGTCCCGGCCGTTGGTGAACGGGATGAACTCGTCGATCAGGTACGTGGTGCCGGTCGGCGCGGCGAGCTGGCCCAGTGCGTGCCCCCAGGCCATGGTCATCGCGATCAACGCCAGGGTCATGTGCGTGGCGTACAGGTTGGAGTGCTTGAACCGCGTCATGCCCCAGCCGCGGCCGAGCATCATGCCCCACATCACGGTGAACCACAGCAGGATGTACGCGCCGAAGCCGAGCGTGTGCCCGATGAGGTGCACACTCTGGTCGGCGGTACAGTCCGGTGCGATCAGTACCTGACAGTGAGCGTCTGCTAGCACGCGGTTGATCTCACTTTCTCCGTGGTCGTGGGGAGGGCCGGCCGGTACTCAGGCGGACCCACGGACCACCCGGCGGATGCTCACCAGCGCCAGGAGGCCGGTGACGATGGCGAGGGCGACGATCGGCAACCGGACCATGTTCGGGTTCTTCGGCGGCAGCGCCGTGGAGGCGGCGAGGGCGACCGCCGGCGCGCCGATCGCGGCGTGCGGCAGGTTGTCGTACTGAACCAGGCCGGTGCTCTCCAGCAGCGACATGTGCTTGTTAACCATGGTGTTGGCGCGCTCGGCGAACAGCCGCATCATCTCGTTGCGGGTGTTGGCCCGTACCGAGGCGATGGCCGAGAAGACACCGCCGTGGGCGAATCGCAGCCACTTGACCGCGGTCACGTCGAAGTCGTGACCCTGCATCGGACCGAACTCGCGCATCCACGACTGCTGCTCGTTCGACGGCCGGTCCGGAAGGGCGACGTTAAGCTGCTGGGCGATGAAGCGGTCCTCCTCGTCGAGCGCCACATGATCAGACGCCATGATGAGGCCGATCTCCTTGAGCCGCGGGCTGGCCGCCTGCTGCTGGGCCATCAGGCCGGTGGGGCGCTCCCACAGCCCGGCCTGGCGAACCTTGACCAGGAAGAGCCGGTCGGTGTCGTCGATCACGCCGAACCGGGTCTGGGTCGGGTTCATGCCCGGCATCGCGGTCTGGACGACCTCACCGGAACCCGGCGGGTTGCTGGCCTTGGGCAGGTCGCCCTTGCCGTCGCTCACGTCGCCTGGGATCTTCCCGTGGAACGGGTCGGCGGCCACCGGGCGGGCGCCGGCCTGCCGGGGCACGCCCGACTCGGCCGCCCACGCGGCGCGTACCGGGACGATCGACCAGGCCACAATAGCCGCGACCGCGAATGGGGATACACGTGCCCAAAAGCGCGACGATCGCGATTTCAGCATTCCCACCATCCCTCTCCGAATCCATATCGGAGCTTCGTCGTCCGGTTGCGCCGATGACGCCGGGGCGATCATCGGTGGGCGGCCCAACGAGAAAGCTAGATCTAAGTCGGGTATCCGAATAGGCACTTAAGGACGAATTATGATTGACCTTCGAGAGGCTTCACCGACCGACGGAGAATCAGCGTAGAGTGACGATCCGATCGCGCACAGATCACACTGGCACGTTGACCAGAAGGACTCCGGCGACCGTCCGAACCTCGAAACGGGACAGGTTGGAGCCGGCGATGTCGGTTCCGCCATGCAGCAGCAGCGGGTTCGGCTGCGAATGCGTTCCGTAACCATCCGGCGACACGCTCCAGCCCATCACGACCTCGCTGCGCCCGTCCTTGGACACCGCCATCAGCCGGCAGGAAACCGGCCCGGTCAGATGTGTGATCTTGAGTGTCACCTGGGAGCCCCAGCGCTTGTCCTCCACCTGGACGGTCGCGTCGGCGCCGGTGGTCTGGCTGACGGCGTGCAACCGGAGCGCGTTCGGCGCGGCGTCCGGCGCTCCGGGTAGTCCGGACGAACCGATGAAGCCGAGACTGACGGCGACGACAGCGCCGGCGATCACCAGGGCCAGGCACGCGGCCAGCGTCAGACCCTGCCGGTTGCGCACCCGGTGCCGCTCGGCCCGAACCGCACCGACGAGCGCCTCCGTCCGGCGCGGTTCCCGCGTCGACCGGTCGGCGAACACCAGGCTGTCGGCATTGACCTGTGACAGCAGTGCGGTCACCGACGAGAACTGTTCCAGCTCACGCGGGCAGGACCGGCACAGCGTCAGGTGCTGCTCGAAACGCGCGCTGTCACGCGAATCAAGGACACCGAGCGCATACGCGCCGACGTCGCGATGGACGTCTTCCGGTGTCATCATGCCGTCACCCCCTGCTCCTCCAGCGCTAATCGAAGCGCTCGGAGGGCGTAATAGACCCTGGACTTCACCGTGCCGACCGGAAGGCCGAGAAACACGGCCGCTTCCTGTACCGTCCGACCACGGAAATACGTTTCGAACACCACCTCGCGGTGAGCGGATGTCAACCCGCGCAACGCGTCGGTGAGAACCAGCAACTGAAGGACCCGGTCGGTCTCATCGGCCGTGGGCAGACTCGCCAGCGGCGCGTCGTCGGTCTCCGGCGGTCGCGCGTTGCGACTGCGATAACCATCGATGACGATCCGACGCGCGACCGCGACAAGCCAGGG
>JAVHWE010000008.1:0-3182 GCA_032160285.1 Micromonosporaceae bacterium
CCGCTGACCGTCGGCGGCGGTGTCCGGTCCGTGTCGGACGTGGACACCCTGCTGCGCTCCGGCGCCGACAAGGTCGGCGTCAACACCGCCGCCATCGCCCGACCGGAGCTGATCGCCGAGATCGCCGAACGGTTCGGCCGCCAGGTGCTGACGCTGTCGCTGGACGTACGCCGATCACCGGACGTGCCCAGCGGGTACGAGGTCACCACCCACGGCGGCCGGCGCGGTACCGGCCTGGACGCGATCGACTGGGCCGTTCGCGGCGCCGCGCTCGGGGCCGGCGAGATCCTCCTCAACTCGATGGACCACGACGGTACGAAGGACGGCTTCGACCTGCCGCTCATCGCGTCGGTACGGGCGGCCGTCGACATTCCGGTGATCGCGTCCGGTGGCGCCGGTGCGGTCGGTGACTTCGCCCCCGCCATCTCCGTCGGCGCCGATGCGGTCCTCGCGGCGAGCGTGTTCCACTTCGGACAGCTCTCGATCGGCGAGGTCAAGGACGCCCTGCGCGCCGCCGGCCACCCCGTCCGCTGACCCGCTCGGGGCCTCTCGACGTGCCGCAGTGCAGAAATGGAGTGCTCGCCGGCGTCTAGGACGGCGATCAGAAACGTGATCCAGGCGACACGAAACTGGGCCCTGATCGGGCGGTACCGCAGGTGTGGCAGCGCGCTACGGTCATGGATCGTGGCCTATTTTGATCTCGCACTTGACGATCTGTGGAACTTCCAGCCGGAGCTCAAGGAGCCGGCCGGTTTCGACGCCTTCTGGGCCGGCACGCTGGCCGAGGCCCGCCGGTCGGCGGCCCCGGCGGTACTGACGGATGTCGCGACGCCGCTGCGCACCATCGAGACCACCGACGTCACGTTCAGCGGATACGGCGGGCAGCCGGTCAAGGCGTGGCTGAACCGGCCGGCCGGCGTCAGCGGCCCGCTGCCGGTCGTGGTCGAGTTCATCGGCTACGGCGGCGGGCGCGGCCTGCCGCTGGACTGGCTGCTCTGGGCCTGCGCCGGCTACGCCCATCTGGTGATGGACACCCGCGGGCAGGGTGGGGGCTGGCGGGGCGGTGACACGCCGGACGCCGACGGCCCCGACGCCGGGCCGTCTGCGCCGGGCTTCGTTACCCGGGGTGTGCAGACGCCGGAGACCTACTACTACCGGCGCCTGGTCACCGACGCGGTGCGGGCCGTCGAGACCGCCGCGGAGTTGCCCGGCGTCGACCCCACCCGGATCGCGGTTGCCGGGACGAGCCAAGGTGGTTACCTTTCGATCGCCGCCGTCGGGCTGCTCGGCGAGCGGGTGTCGGCGGTCGCCGCCGGTGTTCCGTTCCTGTGCCACGTCCGGCGCTCGATCACCATCACCGACGCTGATCCGTACGCGGAGCTCGTCCGGTTCCTCCGGGTCAATCCGCACCGCGCCGAGCAGGTGCTCGCCACGATGGACCACGTCGACGCCGTGCATTTCGCGCGGCGGGTCACCGCGCCGGTGATCGTGTCCGCGGCGCTGATGGACGCCACCTGCCCACCGTCGGGGATCTTCGCCGCCTATCACGCGCTGCCGGGGGAGAAGCGGATCGAGGTGTACGAGTGGGACGGCCACGAGGGTGGCCGGGGCTTCTTCCAGCAGCAGGCGCTGGAGTTCGTGGGCGCGCGGATGTAGAGCCCTTGGTATCGCGGAGCTGATCGACGAGATCGCCGAACACCATCCTTCGGCATCGGCCTATCGTCGGTTGCCGGTACCGATCACCGACACGTCGAGGAGCACGCCCGTGAACGTCAATGACCTACTCGAGGACGGCTACGGCCGGCTGCCGGACCTGGTGCGCTCGGCTGTCGACGGGCTGACGCCCGGCGACCTGCGATGGACACCGGATCCGATGGCCAACCCGATCGGCTGGCTGGTGTGGCACCTCAGCCGGGTACAGGACAGCCACATCGCCGAACTGCTGGGCAGCCAGCAGGTGTACGCCAGCGGTCGGTGGGCGGCCCGGTTCGGGCTGGAGCCGGATCCGCACGACACCGGCTACGAGCACACCATCGAGCAGGTCGCCACCGTGCGACCCGAGACAGCCGAGGCGCTGGTGGAGTACTACGACGCGGTCCATGAACGGACGCTGGGGCTACTCCGCGACGTGACCGCAGCCGACCTCGACCGGGTGGTCGACGAGCGGTGGGACCCGCCGGTGACACTCGGCGTGCGTCTGGTCAGCGTTCTCGACGACGACGTGCAGCACGCCGGGCAGGCCGCCTATGTGCGCGGGCTACTCGGCCGGTAGCCGGCTGCCTCACCTGCAGGGCCTGGGCGTGGCGGGCCTCGCGGGTCGATTCGCGGCGAAGCCGGTCGATGGCCCGGTTACGGGCGGTGGTCACGATCCAGGCGCCCGGGTTGGGTGGCGGAACCGGCCATTTCTGCAGGGCGACCGCGAACGCGTCCTGGACCGCCTCCTCGGCGAGGTTGATGTCGCCGAGGAGGCGGACCAGGGTGGCGACGCAGCGGCCGTACTCCGCGCGGTAGACGTCCGTCAGGTCCATGACGGGTGGTCGGCTGGCGGTCAGCCGGCCAGGCGACGCGCGACGGCGGGGACCACGATCGCGGCGGCGACCAGGTGGGTGGCGATCAGCAGGACCTTGGTGGCCGGCCCGGCGTCCGCGATCACGTCCGGGATCAGCGAGAGGACGGTCAGGACCACCGTCGTGCGGAGGAACGTGCGCCGCGGGGCGCGGGCCTTGTAGGCCAGCACCACGGCGAGGACCAGGCCGACCATGGAGAACACCGCCGTCAACACCCCGAACCCGGTGACCGGGATCGGCGCGCCGCCCAGGTTCAGACTGATTCCGGCGGCGTGACCCGCAGCGGCGACGGTCATCGTGGCGGCGCTCGCGGCGGCGGCAGCGGCGAGTCCGGTCCTGGTCAGCGCACCGACGCTCGGGGCTGCGGCGCGGGTCGTCAGGTTTACGGTCGTGGTCATCGTGGCCTCCGGTAGGACTACCGACCGGCTCCGTGCCGGCCTCTTACCAGAGCTACGAACCGACCCTGCCCCGACCGACAGGTCCGGCGAAGTTTTTTTCGCCCTGCAAGATCGGAATGGATGCCGGATCCACACATCGACCTCAAAGCTCCGCTCGGACGCGACCGCGCGGCCATTGCAGCGGCCATGCCGGTTGGGTCTCGTCGTGGATGGCTGC
>JAVHWE010000019.1:0-8552 GCA_032160285.1 Micromonosporaceae bacterium
CGCAGCGGCGTACGCGCTGGAGGGATCGATCGCGGTGACCGGCGCCCTGGTCCAGTGGCTGCGTGACAACCTCGGGCTGATATCCACCGCCGCCGAGGTGAACGACCTCGCCGCGACCGTCGCCGACAACGGCGGCTGCTACATCGTGCCGGCGTTCTCCGGCCTGTTCGCACCACACTGGCGGGCCGACGCGCGTGGCGTGATCGCCGGGCTGACCGGGTACGTGACCAAAGGCCACCTGGCCAGAGCGGCCCTGGAGGCGACCGCGTGGCAGGTCAAGGACGTGGTCGACGCGATGGCGATCGAGTCCGGCGTCGCGCTGACCGCGTTGAAGGTCGACGGCGGCATGACCGCGAGCGACCTGCTCATGCAGTTCCAGTCGGACGTGCTCGACGTGCCGGTGGTCCGCCCCACCGTCGCGGAGACCACCTGCCTCGGTGCGGCGTACGCGGCCGGCCTGGCGGTGGGGTTCTGGCCCGACCTCGAGGCGCTGCGCGACAACTGGCGGGCCGACCGGGAGTGGCGGCCGGCGATGAGCGCGGACGCCCGCGAAACCGGCCTGCGGTACTGGCGCAAGGCGGTCGACCGGGCCATGGCCTGGACCGACTGACCAGCGTGGGCCGACTGACCGCCTGGGCCGACCGACTCGGATCGGCTGAACAGGGTGGCGGGCGAGACGATCCACGGCGATCGTCTCGCCCGCCCTTTCTGAGGGGAGGAGGGAGGTCTTCAGGCCGCCGTCAGGACGAGTCCCCGAGGGTGGCGGTGATCTGCTGTTCGGAGCCGTTGCGGCGGACCGTCAGCTGGATCTGGTCGCCGGCCTTGGCCGCCTTCACGGCCGAGACGAGCGCCTTCGAGTCCGGGATGTCATGCGATCCGAGCTTGGTGATGACGTCGCCCTTCTGGATCCCGGCCTTGGCGGCCGGCCCACCGGCCACCACGTCCGCGACCAGCGCACCGCCGCCTTCGCCGTCGGTCAACTGCACCCCGAGGTACGGGTGGGTGACCTTCCCGCCCTTGAGGAGCTGGTCGGCGGTGGACTTGGCCACGTTGCTGGAGATCGCGAAGCCGACCCCGATGTTGCCGGACGCGCCCTGACCGGACGTGGCGATCGCGGTGTTGATGCCGACGACCTCACCGGCCAGGTTGACCAGCGCGCCGCCGGAGTTGCCCGGGTTGATCGCCGCGTCTGTCTGCAACGCGTCACCGATGGAGTGCTGGGCGCCGGTGGTCTCGTCGGCGCCCTCGTCGATGGTGCGGTGCAGGGCGCTGACGATGCCGGCGGTCACCGAACCCTGCAGGCCGAGTGGGCTGCCCAGGGCCAGGACGGTGTCGCCGACCTGGACGTCGTCGCTGTTGGCGAACTTGGCGGCGGTCAGCCCGGACACACCCTGCGCCTTGATCACACCGAGGTCGCCGGCCGGGTCGGTGCCCACGATGGTGGCCTGGACCTTCTTACCGTCGTTGAAGGTGACGTTGAGCGTGTTGCCCTGGGCGCCCTGGAGCACGTGGTTGTTGGTCAGGATGTTGCCGTCCGCGGAGATCACCACGCCGGAGCCCTCACCGGTCGACGTGCTGATGTCCACGACGGCGGGCTGGACGGCGGCCGCCACCGAGGCGACCGACCCGCGAATCTCCACCGGGGCCGCCCGGCGCGTCACGGTCGTGGCCGGCTGGCCCTTGTCGTAGTAGTGCGCCGCGGCCCCACCGGCCACACCGGACATCAGCGCGATGGCGACAGCACCGACCACGATCACACCACCCCGGGCGATCCGTCCGCCGGAGCTTGACTGGGCGTGCCCGGCCGACGGGTTACCCGTGCCGGGCCGCCAACCCGGCGTGCCGGCCGGATTTCCGGGACCGGGGTATCCCGCGTACGGCGTGCCCACCGTCGGGTATCCCCCGGTCCCGTAGCCCGGTGCCGCATGACCCGTCTCGTAACCCCGCGCCTGGTAGCCCTGGGTCGGATAGGCCGACGTTTCCTGGGTGGGCGCCCGGTACCCCGACGACGACTGGTAGGCCGGCGTCGGAGGCGAGGTCGGAGCCTGCGGCTGGTAGCCACCGCCGGAGTAGGAACCTCCCTGGTACGCCGCGCCCGGCGACGACGAGGCCGATGACCCGGCCGCGGCGCCGGATGATGCCGACCCGGACGCGCCCGACGTGGGTTCGGTCGCTGCCGACCCGGTCGACTCGTCGCGCGGTCCATGCTGGTGACGGGGCGGCTGCCCGATCCCCCCGTCGTCCGGGGTTCTGGCCGCCCAACCGCTGTCCTGCTCGCTCATGACTCCACGATGCCGGTTGAGACTTCGCTGTTACTGGGATCCGGCTGAGAGGTTTCTGGGAGTGACGGATCGACCGACGATTCGTCGTCGGGCTCGGTCACGGCGTCCAGCAACGGCAGCCGTACCCGGAATGTCGCCCCATCGCCAGGTGCGCTGTCCACCTCGACGCTGCCCTGGTGCGCCGTCACCAGGGCGGCCACGATCGCCAGCCCGAGGCCCGCGCCGCTGTGCCCGCCGGCCGTCGCCCGGTCGTCACCGCGCGCCGCCTGCCGGGTCCGCGCCTTGTCGACCCGGTAGAACCGCTGGAAGACCCGCTCGGCCTGCTCCGGATCGAGGCCGGGCCCGGAGTCGACGACCTCGACGACGGCGGTCGGGCCGTCGACCGACAGCCGTACCGTGACCGGTGTGCCCGGTGGGGTGTGCGTCAACGCGTTGGTCACCAGATTGCCGATGACCTGGCGCAGCCGCGGCTCGTCGCCCAGCACCAGGATCGGCCGGCCGGCGCCGCCGATGTCGAGCGTGATCGGCCGGTCCGGGTTGACCGCCCGGGCGGCGGCGACGGCGTCGCTGGCCAATACCCGCAGCTCGACCGGCGCCAGCACCAGCGGGCGCTCCTGGTCGACCCGGGCCAGCAGCAGCAGGTCCTCCACCAGCAGCCCCATCCGGGCCGCCTCGTCCTCGATGCGGCGCAGCACCGTCGCGGTCTGCTCCGGCTCGACCGCGCCCTGCCGGTACAGCTCGGCGAAGCCGCGGATCGTCGTCAACGGGGTGCGCAGCTCGTGTGAGGCGTCGGCGATGAACTGCCGCATCCGCTCCTCCGACTGGCGGGCCCGTACCTCCGAGGCTCGCGCGGCCGACGCGGCCTCGCGGGCGCCGGCCTCGGCGTACCGGGCGGCGCCCTCCGCCGCCCGGGCGGCCCGCTCGGACGCGGCCCGGGCCGCGAACGCGCCCTCGATCTGGGCCAGCATCGCGTTGAGTACCTGGGCCAGCCGGCCGACCTCGGTACGCGGATCGGACTGGGGCACCCGCTCGCCGAGCCGGCCGCCGGCGATCTGTGCCGCGGTGCGCTCGATCTCGACCAGCGGGCGCAGGCTGGCCCGTACCATGGCGGCGCCGAGCGCGGCGAGCAGTACCAGCACCGCACCGCCGACGATCAGCTCCACCAGGACCAGCCGGTGCACCCCGTTGTCGAGATCGGTGAGCTGCTGGCCGATCACGAGGTACTCGCCGTTGGGCCGCTCGGTGACCAGCAGCCGCCACCGGCGGCTCCCGTTGGTCGCCACCGCGGTGTACGGGACGCCGAGGTGGGCGGTGATGTGCGGGGCGTCGCTCGGCAGCGGCGGCAGGTCCTGGGCGCTGAGCGTCGCCTCGTCGTACTGGGTGGGCGGACCGACCCCGTCCGCGCTCTGGCGGCGGGCCAGATAATCCAGCGGTAGGGCTACCCCGGTCCGGCGGGTCATGGCGAGTGCGTTGGCGGCGTTGGCAGTGGCCTTGAGCTGGTCGTCCACCTGGCCGACAAGGTAGTTGTTCAGCGCGAACACGCTGACCGAGGCCGTGATCAGCAGGGCCGCGAAAACGAGGACCAGGACGGCGACGACGAGTTTGAGCCGCAGCGGAGTCCGGGCCAGGAACGACTTCACCGGATCAGGCTGGCAGGCGGAGCACGTATCCGACGCCCCGGAGGGTATGGATCAGCCTCGGCTCCGCGATGTCGACCTTGCGCCGCAGGTAGGAGATGTAGGACTCGACGATGCTGTCGTCGCCGCGGAAGTCGTAGTTCCACACGTGGTCGAGGATCTGCGCCTTGGAGAGCACCCGGCCGGCGTTGAGCATCAGGTACCGGAGAAGCTTGAACTCCGTCGGCGACAGCGACACCGTGGTGCCCGCCCGGCGCACCTCGTGAGTCTCCTCGTCAAGTTCCAGGTCGGCGAAGGCGATCTTGCCAGACTCCCGGTCGCCCGCGGTACGGCGCAGTACGGCCCGGATCCGGGCGGTCAACTCCTCCAGGCTGAACGGCTTGGTCACGTAGTCGTCACCACCCAGCGTCAGACCACGGATCTTGTCCTCGGTCGCGTCCCGGGCGGTCAGGAACACCACCGGGGTACGGCTGCCGACCGCGCGGATCTTGCGCACCACGTCGAAGCCGTCCAGGTCCGGGAGCATCACATCGAGCACGATCAGGTCCGGCTTGTCCTGGCTGGCCGCGGTCACGCCATCGGCGCCGTTGCTGGCCGAGGTGACCGCGAAGCCAGCGAAGCGCAGGCTGGCCGAGAGCAACTCAAGGATGTTCGGATCGTCCTCGACAACGAGCAGTCTCGCTTCAGCCTGCGCTCCGCCCGACAGCGATGCACCCCCGGATTGTGCAGCGCCGCCGCGTACCCCCATGGGCATAATCCTGGTTCTCCTCACTGAGGTTGGCCTGGGCTTTGGCTGGGAATTGCCTGAGAGGCCCCCGGCCCGGCGTGGTCCGCGCGCCGGCTCAGCGCGGCAGGCGGCGGATCAGGTTGCGGGCGGTGTCCACGACCGTGCTGGCCGACCGCAGCGCCTCCACGCCGGCCCGTTCGCTGTCGGCCAGCCGTCGTACCTCGGTCAGCAGCCGCGCCACGTGCCGCTCCAGGTCGTCGATCGGCCGCCGCGACCGCGCCGCCGGCCCGCGCCTGACCTCGGCAGCGAGCGCCGACAGCCCGGCGACCGACTCGCGGATCTCGGATTCGAGCGTGGCCAGCTCGGCGGCCCGGTGGTCCAGTTCCGCCCGTCCGGCGTCGGTGATCTCGTAGACCTTCCGGCCGCCGGCCGCGGTATGGGTGATCAGGCCGTCCGCCTCCATCCGGGCCAGCCGGGGATAGATCGTACCGGCGGACGGGGCATACAGGCCGAGGAACCGGCTCTCCAGGAGCCGGATCAGTTCGTAGCCGTGCCGCGGCCCCTCGGACATCAACGTCAACAGGTACAGGCGGAGTCGCCCGTGGCTGAACACGGCGCTCATGTGGGACCTCCACCCGGCGAACCGCGGCCGACCGTGACGAATCGGCCGTCGGTGAAATGCTAACGCTGTAGGCGATACGTCGCGAGGGACGAAATACCGGATGTCGGGGCGAAGTCCGGTCTTGGTCGGAAACCACCTGGTCGGCGTACGCGCCGCCCGGTGGCGGCCTAGAGTGGCGCGGTGGCGGGATACTCGACGACGCCGTTGGCCGGCAAGCTCGGCGTTGTCGGCGGCGGTTCGCTACTGCTTGACGGCGCGCCGGCCGGCTTCGCCGTCGACGGCCTACCGGACGGGGTGACCGTGCACCGGCGGGCCGGGGCGGGGCCGTACGAGGTGATCGTCTGCTTCTGCCCGGACGCCGCCCGGCTGGTCCGCCGCTGGCCGGTCCTGCACCCGTTGACCACCGTGGCGGGGTCACTGTGGATCGCGTGGCCGAAGCGATCCGCTGGCGTCCCCACCGACCTGAACGAGAACGTGGTTCGCGCGTTCGCACTCGCGCACGGGCGGGTCGACGTCAAGGTCTGCGCGGTGGACGGGGTGTGGTCCGGGCTCAAGCACGTCATCCGGAAGGCCGATCGGTGACCATGTGTCCAATCTCCGACGCATTCACCCCGACACGCCCGGCCACACCGACAATGTGCGGGCCAGGTTGACCATAGCGACCATGATTGCCAGTCTGGTCGGCGGCGCACGCCGTCACGACGCGTTATCGCGTCGGCGGTCGGCCACACGGAGGGAGATCAATGTCGGAGGGGCGGATCGTGGTCTCCGGTCTGACCAAGCAGTACAAGCGGGTCAGAGCGGTGGACGACCTGTCGTTCGTGGTGGAGCCCGGCCGGGTCACGGGTTTCCTCGGGCCGAACGGCGCCGGCAAGACGACGACACTTCGGATGGTGCTCAACCTGGTCACGCCCACGGCCGGCGCGGCCACCATCGGCGGCCGGCGGTACGCGGACCTGGCCGATCCCTTGAAGACGGTGGGCGCGATCCTGGAGGCGTCGGCCGCCCACCGCGGGCGTACCGGCCGCAACCATCTGCGGATCATCTGCGCCGCCGCCGGCCTGCCGGCCAGCCGCGCCGACGAAGCGCTCGAACTGGTCGGCCTGACGCCGGCGGCGAAGCGCAAGTTCAAGGGGTACTCGCTGGGCATGCGCCAGCGGCTCGGCATCGCGGCCGCCCTCCTGGGCGACCCCCGGGTGCTCATCCTGGACGAGCCGGCCAACGGCCTGGACCCCGAAGGTATCCGGTGGATGCGTGACCTGCTGAAGGGCCTCGCCGCCCAGGGGCGGACCATCCTGGTCTCCAGCCACCTGCTCTCGGAGATGGAAATCCTCGCCGACAACCTGGTCATCATCGCGGCCGGCAAGCTGGTGCGACAGGGCACCGTCGACGAGATCGTCGGCTCGATGTCGGCCAACGCGCGGGTACGGGTCCGCACCCCCGGCGCGGACGCGCTCACCGAGGCGCTGAAGCAGACCACCGCGACCGTGGAACCGGCCCCGGACGGCGCACTGCTCGTGACCGGCGTGGACGCGCCCACCGTCGGTGCGGCGGCCCTGCGCGCGGGTGTGGAGCTGCACGAGCTGGTCACCGAGCGGCCCGACCTGGAACACGTCTTCCTCGAGCTGACCCACGACAAGGCGGCCATCCGATGATCAGGCTGATTCGCAGCGAGATTCTGAAAATGCGAACCACGAATGCGTGGTGGCTGTTCGGAATCGGTGCGGTCGTGATAACCGCCCTCGCGCTGACGTTGAACTGCATTCTGGCGCACTTCGCCCTGCAGCCTTTCGCCGCCTACGTCAAGAGCCAGACGGATGGGCGGTCGGAGAGCGAGCTCAGCCCCAGCCAGGCGGCACAGCTGCACGAGCAGTGGCTGAACCAGCACAACGTACCGGCGCAGGCCGCCAGCATCTTCACCTCGGGCCAGCTGTTCGGGTTGCTGATCGTGACGCTGCTGGCCATCCTGCTGATCACCAACGAGTACTACCACCAGACCGCGACGACGACGTTCCTGACCACTCCGCACCGCTCCCGGGTGGTGGCCGCCAAATTGATCACCGGCGCCGGACTGGCCGCGGTGTTCTGGTTCATCAGCCTGATCATGAACCTGGTGACGGGAGTGGTCTTCCTCAAGATCGAGGGGTACGGGAGCCAGCTCGGCGAGGGCAAGGTGATCGAGGCGATACTGCTCAATCTCGGCGCGTACGGGATCTGGGCGGTCGTCGGCCTCGGGTTCGGCGCCCTCATCCGCAGCCAGATCGGGGCCACCATCACGGCGACGGTGCTCTACCTGGTCGGCACCACGATCGCCCGGATCCTCTTCCAGGTCGTCCACACGTTCTGGATCAAGAAGGACTGGGTACTGACGGCGCAGGTCATCGTCCCGGCGATCGCGTCGTCAATCATGACCTCGCCGGCCAAGCCCTTCCCCGAAAGCCCGCCACAGTGGGTGGCCGCGCTCGTGCTCGTCGGGTACGGGGTGGTTGCCGGCGTTATCGGCACGTTGATCCTGCGTACCCGCGACGTATCCTGATTGTCGGCTTACGTCTGTGAGCCGTCCGACGTGGCACGGGCGGGCGTCGATGGCGTCCGCCCGCGTCCCGGAGCGTAGCCTTGACCGGGACTTCTGACTCCCGGCAGACGCGCGCGCGTGGAAGAGGCGAAAAGGAACGTGTCGACCCAAGCGACCAACTCGCAGGACAACCCACTGGCGGACTTCGGGCCCAACGAGTGGATCGTCGAGGACATGTACCAGCGGTACCTGTCCGACCCGGCGAGCGTGGACCCGGCCTGGCACGACTTCTTCGCCGACTACCGGCCGGTCGGCAGCGACGCGGTCGCCGAACCGGCCGCCAAGACACCCGCGGCGACATCGACATCCGCACCCACATCCGCGCCGGTGGCCCCCTCGACGCCGGCAGCCGCGCCCACCCCGGACGGCGCATCCACCCCGGACGGCGCATCCAGCCGGACGACCACGTCGCCGCGGTCCGCCCCGCCGGCGACTCCGCCGGTGGCCGGCCCGAAGGCACCCCCCGCGCCGACCGCCGCCACCGCGAAGTCCGCCGGGCCCGGTGTGCCGGCCGGTGCCACCACCGTCCCGCTGCGCGGCGTCGCCGCCCGCATCGTCGCCAACATGTCGGCCTCCCTGGAGATCCCGACGGCCACCAGCGTCCGGGCGGTACCGGCGAAGCTGCTGGCCGACAACCGGATCGTGATCAACAACCACCTCCTCCGGGGCCGGGGCGGCAAGGTCAGCTTCACCCACCTCGTCGGGTACG
>JAVHWE010000048.1:0-3943 GCA_032160285.1 Micromonosporaceae bacterium
TTTTCCGCCCCCGGATCGGACCAACTTGTGCTGATTTGATGCTGGTGCAGCCTACCGGGGATGGTGAACCGGAGGGCCGCCGATTCACGGTCGGGTCTGGGTGAAGTATCCGCGAAACCGGTTGCCGGTCCGGAGCGGCTGCCTGCTGTACTCGACGCCGGTAAGACGAGCCTGACCGAGCGGCGTCCGGATCGGCGACGCGATCGGCGCACCGCCGACGGTCGCGGAGTGTCGGCACTTCGCCGCGCCGAGCCTGAAACTGTCGTCGTCGCCCGCCGGGTGGCGGACACACCGGCCACAATCCACTCAGCCGCAAGGAGTATCTGTTGCACCTGCGGCGCCGACTCTAGGCACCGCCGCCGGTGGGCAGCCCGTCGGTGGCGGGTCACCGCGCGGGATTGGCGCTGGACTGCCCGTGGCGTCTGCGAGGCCTCAAGCCCGGTCGTCGACAGCGCCCCGGCCGGGTCGGTGTAGCAGCGGCAGCGGCCTGCCGGTGTGTACGAGCCACGCCTCGTAGCAGTTGAGGGCGAGCAGGATCGCGGTGAGGAGGCCGGCGGTGACCAGCGGCGCCAGCAGCGGCGCGGTGGCCGCGGCGACGACGCAGGCCAGCGCGGCGGTGAGGCGGTGGACGGTGGCCGCGCCGAACATCCGCCACCGCGCGTAACAGAAGCCCAGCAGGTACAGCGCCAGACCGGGCGCGAGCAGCAGTTCGGGCACCGAGTGCGGCGCGGCCAGCGGGTGCACAAGAAGTTTCTTCAGCCCGACCGCCATGAAGATGATCCCCACCACGTAGCCGAAGTGCGCGTAGCTGAACACCTCCGTGACGATTCGGGCCTGCGCCGACGTGTGCTCCAGGCTGTACCGGGCGGCCGGCGCTCCGAAGTGGAAGTAGGTCCACCACAGCAGCATGATGATCGCGAACGCCAGGCCGAGGGCGGCATATCGGTACCCGTCCAGGTGGAGGCTCGCGGCCTGGCCGCCGACCGCGACAACCGTCTCACCCAGCGCGATAATGAGGAACAGGCCGAACCGCTCGGGCAGGTGGGCGGTCTCGAACCGCAGTTCGCCGAGGCGGTTGCGAAGTACCCGCGGGGCCGCCACCTCGATCAGCGCCGCGACCGACCACAGCGCGATCCGCGCGGGCCCGTCGACAACCGCGCCGGCCACGAACAGCGGGGCCACGACGAACGCGGCGACGGCGAACGGCTCCACCCGGGGGGCGGCGGACGCGACCGGCAGCCGGCGGTACGCCGCCCACAACACCAGCCGCAGCGCCGCGTACCCGCCCGCGAACGTCAGGCCGCGATCGCCGTACGCGCCGGTGACCGCCACCGAGATCAGCAGCCCGGCACCGGCCAGACCGAACAGCACCAGCCGCCCCGCGGCCCGGTCGACGCGGGGCCCGGCAAGGTTGGCCAGCAATGTCGTGCCGACCCAGCCCCACCACAGCGGCACGAACAGCAGCAGCGTACGGGCCGAGGCCGCGGCGTCGGGCGCGGTGGTGAGCGCGGTGGCGATCTGGGTGACCGCGAACACCCAGATCAGGTCGAAGAACAGCTCCGCCCACACGACCCGCTGCTCGCTGGGGAGCCGGTCGGCGGCGACCACCGGTTTCGGATCGGTCACGCCCGTCGCCGCTGCCCGGTCAGGCCCCCACCATCGGCACCGTTGTCCGCCGTCACCATCCGGATCGGCGGCGCTGCGCGCGGGAAGCGGCTCATCGTCTCGATCAACTCCTTTTCGTCGGCGTCGGCGTGCGATGTGGCGGCTTCGGTCGGCCGGGGTACCGCCGCACGGTACCTGATCAGCTGAACCCGTCGCCGTGGCAGCGGGTCGCGCGGCCCCGCTCGGGTGGACGGCGACGAGGTGATCGCGACGGTATCCGACCGTTGCGGCACCGCGAACGTCAGCGCGGGTGCCGTCCCGGACCCGTCTTCAGCCCACCCGCCTCGGATTGGCGTTGGCTCGGGCACCCCGGTGCGCTCTACGGTTGTGGTATGCGGATCCGGATCATCGACGCCTTCACCGATCGGCCGTTCGCCGGCAACCCTGCCGCGGTCTGCCTACTCGACGCCGCAAACTGGCCCGACGAGGTATGGATGCGCCAGGTCGCCGCCGAGCTGAACCTCTCCGAAACCGCCTTCGCCCACCCGCTACCCGATCGTGGCGACGCCGACTGGGCAGTGCGCTGGTTCACCCCCGTGGTCGAAACCAACCTGTGCGGGCACGCCACCCTGGCCACCGCTCACGCCCTTCGCGACGACCGCCGCGCGACCGGTACGGTCCGGTTCAGTAGCCGCAGCGGCGTCCTGATCGCCCACACCCGCCAGGATGGCAGCATCACGCTGGACTTCCCGGCCGCGCCGCCCACCGAGGTCGCCGCTGCCGCCGGCCTCACCGAATCCCTCGGCGCGCGGCCCCAGGGTACCTACGGCACCGGCGCTCTCGGCGACCTGCTCGTCGTCCTGCCCGACGAACAGACCGTGCGCGCCCTCGCCCCCGACTTCACCGCCGTGGCCAGCCTGACCCGCCGCAACGGCCTCCGCGGCGTGATCACCACCGCCGCCGCGTCGGACCCCGACTGCGGCTACGACTTTGTCTCCCGCTTCTTCGCACCGGCCGACGGCATCCCCGAAGACCCGGTCACGGGCAGCGCACACACCGCATTGGCCGTCTACTGGTCGGACCGCCTCGGCCGCGACGGTCTCACCGGACTGCAGGCGTCCGCCCGAACCGGCCTGGTACACACCGCCGTACACGGTGATCGCGTCCACCTCACCGGGCACGCCGTCACGGTCCTGGACGGTACTCTGGCAGTCACGCCGTCGCAGGACATCACGGGTAGGTTACCGGCCACCGCCGCGGAGATCCGATGACCTCACGACCGCCGTTGGCGGAACGGCTCGACCTGGCCCCCCATCCGGAGGGCGGGTGGTTTCGAGAGACCTGGCGCTCGACGGTGCTGTTCACGCCGGAGGGTTACCCCGGGACGCGCAGTGCCGCGACGGCAATCTACTTCCTGCTCCATCCGGGGGAACGGTCCCGATGGCATGTGGTGCGCTCAGACGAGTTGTGGTTCTGGCACTCTGGCGGACCGCTGGAGCTACGACTGGGTGGCTCGGGCGAGCAGCCATCCACTGAGGACGTTGTCATCCTCGGCGGCGGCGACGTCGTCGGCGGCCAGCATCCGCAGGTGCGTATCCCTGGCGGCGAATGGCAGTCCGCCACGCCAGCCGACCAGATGCCGGTGCTGGTCAGCTGTGTCGTGGCCCCTGGCTTCGATTACGCCGACTTCCGCCTGCGATGAAGAATGACCGAACAGCGCCAACCCGATGGCTACGCAGTTCTGCCGCCCAAGAAGGGACCGATCATCGTGGACCGTGCCGCGCGGCGTTCGGACTGGGGCTGGTTCGCGGCGTGGCTCGTCATCGGAGGCGGGTATGCACTGGGAACACTGAGCCTCCTGACAATCGGCCTGGTCGTGCTCCTCATGTCCGCGTTGCTCACGGTCGTGCTCCTTGTCCTCGCCCGCCGGCGCGGTGTACGTGGCCTACCCGGACTGGTATCCGGCCCAGGGGTCCTGCTGCTCTACGTTGCCTATCTCAACCGGTCGGGCCCCGGCAACGTGTGCCAGACACTCAGACATGGCGGCCAGCACTGCACCGACGAATGGAGTCCGTGGCCCTGGGCGGCCGGCGGGTTGCTGCTGCTTTCGGCCGGGGTCGTCTTATTCTTGCTGGGCTCCCGTCGGCGGGCGTGACGCCAACTCGCGGTCTCGACCAGTCACCGCTGGTCGGTTGGGCGGTGACGTAAACGCGATCAGGCACTCGGCTTGTGACCGCGTCGTCTGCGGCTCGCGTCAGCTGATCTGTTCGGCCAGAGCGATGATGATGCCCGCGGGGCCGCGGAGGTAGCAGAGCCGGAAGATGCTCTCGTACTGCGC
>JAVHWE010000096.1:0-15489 GCA_032160285.1 Micromonosporaceae bacterium
TGTCCGCGAAGCAGTTCGAGCGCGAACTCGGCGTGCCCCGGCAGGTAACCGTTTCCGATCAACATCGTGACGTCCGCCGCGAGACCCTCGGCGCCCAGCGCGGCGGCCGCGAACGACGTCGCCATCGAGAAGAAAATCACCGTACCGCCGGCCGCGGTGGCCAGGATCGCGCCGTGCTCACAGCCCGGTACGTCGACGCAGACCACGGTCACGTCGGCCGGCTCGCCGACCGCCCGGCACAGCGCCACGGGGTCGCGCGCATCCGCCAGTGCCACCTCGTCGGCCAGCCCGGACACCGCGAGCCGGTCCCGTTGCACAGTGCTGGGGACGACGCCGACCGTACGGGCTCCGGCGCGGCGGGCGGCGGCCAGTGACAGGCAGCCGCTCTTGCCGGCGGCGCCGAGCACCGCCACCCGCGGCCGGTCGTACCGGCGCACCACCCGGTCGGTCAGCGCCGGCGCCCCGCACACGTCCAGCACCGCCAGGGCCAGCGTCGCCGGCAGGTCGTCGGGCAGCACGACGGCAACGGAGCGGCCGAACAGGATCGCGTGCCCGGCGCACGGCACCTGTTCGCTGGCCCCGTCCCAGCCGCGCAGCCCGTCGGTGATCGCCAGCGGGGTCAACGTCAACGACACCAGGCTCGCGACCCGGTCGCCCGGCTTCAGGCCGAGCGGCGAATCCGGGCCGACCTCGTCGACGGTACCGATGAGCATGCCGCCCGAGCCGGTGACCGGATTGTGCATCTTGCCGCGCGCGTCGATGATCGCCAGCACCTCGGCGCGCACCGCCGCACCGCCCCCGCCCCCGTCGCGCTCGGCGTGTTTGGTCGCCAGCTGCCGGAAGCTCGCCGCGTCGAGGTTGAGCCGCTCCACCCGGACCCGTACCTCGTCCGGCCCAATCTCCGGGCTGTTGTCCACACGGTCGGCCGCCTGCGGCAGCACCCCGCGGGGCGTCAGTACCCGGTGCAGGCCGACAGGCGAGGTCATGAAAGCTCCTACGTCAGATATAAGGAATCTCGAGAAATCTTCCTGTACGTTAGTCGAACAGCCGGATATTCTCCAGAAACGTTGCCGAGGGAGCTCCTGTGCAGCCCTACCCCTACCAGCGCCGGGAGCTCGTCGAGCCGGACTGGACCCGCCTACCGGGCTGGCACGACGTCCGCCGCGAGCAGTGGGAATCCGCCCAATGGCAGCGGGTCAACTGCGTGCGAAACCTCAAGCAACTGCGGACCGTGCTCGGCGACCTCGTCGACGAGACGTTCTACCACGACCTGGTCGCCGACCAGCAGCACCTCGCCACGATGTCCATGCTGGTCACGCCCCAGATGATCAATACGATGGTGCCCGGCGAGGTGCCCGACACGGCCAGCTTCTACGCCGATCCGATCCGCCGGTACATGATCCCGGTCGCCTCCGACCGCGATCCGGACTG
Source organism: Micromonosporaceae bacterium (assembly GCA_032160285.1). Lineage (GTDB taxonomy): Bacteria > Actinomycetota > Actinomycetes > Mycobacteriales > Micromonosporaceae > Planosporangium. The sequence continues at coordinate 1,432 of JAVHWE010000096.1, forward strand.
GCCGTCGCACCCCAACTCCAGCCGCGACTCGCTGCACGAGCACGACATGTGGGTCGCCGAGGGGTTGACCCACCGGTACCCGACGAAGGTCCTCGCGGAGCTGCTCTCCACCTGCCCCCAGTACTGCGGGCACTGCACCCGGATGGATCTGGTCGGCAACTCCACCCCGGCCGTGGACAAGCTCAAATGGAGCCTCAAGCCGGTCGACCGGTACGACGCGATGATCGCGTACCTGACGGCCCACCCCGGCGTACGCGACGTCGTCGTCTCCGGCGGGGACGTGGCGAACGTACCGTGGCGCAGCCTGGAATCCTTCCTGATGCGCCTGCTCGACGTGGGTACCGTCCGCGACATCCGGCTGGCCACGAAGGCCCTGATGGGTCTGCCGCAGCACTGGCTGCAACCCGAGGTGGTCGAGGGTCTGGAGCGGGTCGCCCGGACCGCCGCCCGCCGCGGCGTCAACCTCGCCATCCATACCCACGTCAACCACGTGAACTCGCTGACCCCGTTGGTCGCCCGCGCCGCCCAGACGGCGCTCGAGGTCGGCATCCGCGACGTCCGCAATCAGGGCGTCCTGCTGCGGGGCGTCAACGCCACCTCGGCCGATCTCCTCGACCTGTGCTTCGCGCTGCAGGGCGAGGCCGGCATCCTGCCGTACTACTTCTACCTGTGCGACATGATCCCCGGCGCGGAGCACTGGCGGGTCGCCGTGTGGCAGGCCCAGCAGCTCCAGCACGACATCATGGGCTACCTGCCCGGGTACGCGACCCCACGGATCGTCTGCGACGTGCCGTTCGTCGGCAAGCGCTGGGTGCACATGCTCACCGAGTACGACCGCGAGCACGGGATCTCGTACTGGACGAAGAACTACCGCACATCCATCGAGGCCGATGACGTCGAGGCGCTGGCCCGGCCGCACGCCTACTACGACCCGATCGACACGCTGCCGGGGTCCGGCCAGAAATGGTGGCGCAAACAGCAAGCCGCCGCCGGGGCCGAGGTCGGCTGACCGCCGCCCCGCTCCACCGCTCAACCGTCCACGCGTCGCAGCTTGACGGTGTTGTCGGTGCGAATGGCCGGTTGCCCGTCCGGGCCGTTCTGGACGCGCTGATGTTCGTCGCGCAGCTGCACCTCCCACTGCCCGTCCGGTAGGTCGAGGGAGTCGATGACCTCGTCGGCCGAGGGAAAGACGACGTCGGGGTGGTGACTGTGCTCCCACGGCGGGAGCCCCGCGTGTCCGACGATCAGGAGCAGCCCGCCCGGTGCTACGGCCGCGGCCGCGGTACGCAGGATCCGTTCCCGCGGCAGGTCCGCACTGGAGTGCAGGAACTGCGCGGAGACCAGGTCGAAGGTACCCGCCGGGAAGGACACGGCCAGGTCGTGCCGTTGCCAGTCGACGCGGTCGCCGACGTGTGCCTCCTCGGCGCGCCGGGCCGCGCGGTCGAGGGCGACGCGGGAGATGTCGACCGCGGTGACCCGCCATCCCTGCTGAGCCAGCCAGATGGCGTCGGCGCCCTCGCCGCACCCGAGGTCCAGGGCGGTGCCCGGCGTCACGCCGATAATCTCCCGCACCAGCACGGTATTCGGCTTCCCGCTCCAGACCCGTTCGCTCGAACCGTACCGGGTGTCCCAGAGCTCCTCGTCGGAGACGTTGTCGCTCGTCATCGTGGTGCTCCTCCAGGTCGCTTCCCTTCATGATCAAACTAGCCGCGTAGCGGCGTCCTGTAAAAAGATGTGGCGTGAGCCACATCCTGTAAGCCATCCTAGGATGCTAGGTCTATAGCGAGGTCTCGCACCCCGGGGCTGCGGACCCCGACCGGATGCGGTCGGCAAAACAAACCACTCAGGGGGTCACAGCCGGCGCTCAACCGGGAGCCGGGACCGGGTCAGCAGGCCGGCGCCGGCCATCGCCACCAGGGGCACGACCACCACGGCCAGGCCCAGATTCAGCCAGGGCACGGTAATCGGGTACGGCGGCGGGGCCGGCCAGCTCTGGTCGTACCGCGAGTTGAGGGCGACCAGCACCGCGACCGCCGCACCGAGGCCGGCCGCGGCTCCCATCAGGGACCCGAGCCCGGCGATCACCCCGGTCTGGCTCAACGACAGCCGGCGTCGCAGGCCGGGAGAGGCGCCGACGGCGGCCAGGGTGGCGAGATCCGGCCGGCTGTCCGCCGCGGCGAGGCCGGTGGCGATGGCCGCCGCGCCGATCGTGATCACCGCGCCGGCGATGCCGAGGATGTACAGGATCAGGTTGAGGTGGTGATCGGACGGCTGCTCGACCTGGACCGTATACGCCGGCTTGAGCAGCGACAGCGCGTCGGTCACCCGCTGGGTCTCGTCCGCAGTCGGGGTTCGCGAGGTGACCGCGACAACGCCGTCAAGGTGCTGGGCCAGACCCGCCCGCGCGACGATCGCCGGCGGCACGATCGTGGCCCGGCCGACCGCCGATCCGCGCAGGACGTATGCCGGTGCCGACAGGGCCGCCGTGGGCTTGAGGGAGCCGTCGCTGTCGTTGTACACCTCCAGTGTGACCTGGTTGTTCCGGACGAGTTCGGGCCGCAGGACGACGACTCCCCCACTGCGCAGGGTACGCGTGGCGCGGTTCACCTCCTCGCCGCTCGCCCCGGTGAGGGCGGCGAGCGACGTGCCGTCGTCGACGTACGTGGGTCCGCCGTCGCCGACTCCCGGGCCGTCCGCACATCGCGGGTCGTGGGCGGCCGACCGCTGCTCGGCGGCGGTCAGGCTGCGGTTGCGGGCGGTCTCGTCGTACGGGCAGACCCGGTCGGAGGGCATGGCGGCGCGAAGTCCGCAGGAGCCGTTCGGGTCGGTGGCACAGGCGATCCCGGTCACCCGACTGACGGCTCGGGTCGGCAACCCCGTCCGGAGCAGCCTGCTGATCGCGTCGACCGGAGGCGGCTTGGCCCCGGGCCCGCTGCCCACCCGCACAATCGCGTACCCGGGTGGTATCTCGGGCTGGTAGGTCGCCCGGTCGCGGAGGTCGCCGCTGACCGCATACACACCGATCGCGACCGTACCGGCGACGGCGGCCATCACGGCCGAGATCGCCGGTGCCGACGCGCCGCGGTTGCGGGCGGTGTCACGCAGCGCGATCCGCGGCGCGAGCGGCAGCAGGCGGGCGGCCCGGGAGATCAGCCCGACCAGCGCCGGCGTGCACAGCACCAGGCCGATCTCGCCGGTAGCCAGGCCGGTCAGCACCAGATTGGACGATGCCGCCCGGGCGCCGGCCGTCGCGACTGCCGTGCCGAGGGCCGTCAATGCCAGACCCAGTACCAGCCAACGCTTGCGGGAGCGGGTCACGCCACGGCGGCCGGCCAACGCCGCGACCACGTCCTGCCGGGCAGCCACGAACGCCGGCACGGTCGCCGCGAGCACGGCGGTGACGAGCGCGAAGATGACGATACCGGCGAGCGCCAGCGGAAATACCCGGTACGCGCCGGGCCGCGCGAACGCGACGTGGTCGGCCAGCGGTCCGCGGCCGGCAAACGCGGCGCCGACGCCGACGCCGAGCCCCGCCGCGGTGCCCAGCGCACCGAGCACGACGCCATCGGCGAGGACGACCCGGCGCAGGTGAGCCGCGTTCGCGCCGTTCGCCGCGAGGACGGCGAGGTCCCGGCTGCGTCGCCGGGCTCCGACGGCGAACGCCGGCCCGGCCAGCAGCACGATCTCCAGCCCGGCCAGCCCCGCGACGATGACCAGGAGCGACACATCGGACGCCGTCACGTCGGTGGACCGTCCGGTCACGCCCGCGTCGGCGGCCGACGGCGGGTGGCCGACGACCTCCCGGGACAGGGCCAGCACGCCCTGCAGGTTGAGCTGTCGCACGTAGGCCCAGGTCAGCGGTGCCGGCGTGGCGACGAGCCAGTTGGGTTCGTCGGCCCCGGAGCCGGCCGGGTCGGTTGGTGGATGCGCGCCGTCGAACAGCGCCGTCTCCCGAAGGTTGGCGGGGAACTCAACCACGCCGACGACCCGGTACCGGGAACCGTCGCTGAGCCGCAGCGTCCCGCCCGGCGCGACCCCGGTCGCGGCGATCGCCCGCTCAGAGAGGGCCACCTCGCCGGAGCCGCGTGGGGCGTGCCCGCGCCGGATGGTGAAAATGCCGCGGGTCATCGGGTCGGACCCGTCCAGCGCCCGACTGGTCAGCTCCACCGATCGGGTGGCCGCCCGGGCCAGTACGGAAAACGACCGGTCCACCACCAGCCTGCTGCCGGCCGGCAGCAGGCCGCGCAGCACCTCCTCGGTGTGCGGGCGCGCGCCGGGCTGGTCCACGGTCACCTCGCTCATGGTCAACGAGGTCGGATCCTGGCGGACCGGTGCGCCCGGCGCGAACTGCACCACGGCGTCCGCCGCGCCGCCGAGGCGCTGGTACGACTCGGTCGGCGTCAGCTGGAACATGTCGTAGCTGACCGCGGCGTACGCCAGCGCCGCCACCGGCAGCGCGATCAGCGCGGCGATCAGCGCCGAGCGCCCCTTGCCGCGCCGGGACTCCCGGCGGGCGACCCGCAGCGCCGGGGCCCACCCGGTCCGCAGGTCGGAGCGGGCGGCACGGCTGGGTGGCGGCGCCGGGAACACGACCGGGGCGCTCATGCGATCCGCCGCGACGGGGCGAGCAGCGTCTCCGGCTCTTCCAGCGGCCCGGACGTGTCCACCACGGACCCGTCCCGTAGGAAGATCACCCGGTCCGCCCACGCGGCGTGCCGGGCCTCGTGTGTGACGAGGACACCGGCCGCGCCGGCGTCGATGCGGGCCCGCAGGACCCGCAGGACCGCCTCGCCGGTCCCCGAGTCGAGTGCGCCGGTGGGCTCGTCGGCCAGGACCAGCCGCCGCGGCCCGACCAGCGCCCGCGCGATCGCGACCCGCTGCTGCTGGCCACCCGACATCTCGTCGGGGAAGCGATTCGCCAGCTCGATCAGGTCGAAGTCGCCGAGCGCCCCCAGCGCGAGGCGCCGGGCCTGTCGCGTCGACACCCCGTCCAACTCCAGCGGCAGGGCCACGTTCTCCGCCGCGGTCAGGCTCGGCAGCAGGTTGAACGCCTGGAACACGTAGCCGACGCTGCGCCGGCGCAGCGCCGCCAGCCGCCGCCGCGACAGGGACCCCAGGACCTGGCCCTCGATGACGATCTCACCGCGGCTGGGCCGGTCGAGCCCGCCGGCGAGATTGAGCAGCGTGGACTTGCCCGATCCGGACGGGCCCATGACCGCGACGAACTCCCCCGGCGCGACCCGTAGCGACACCTCGGTGAGCGCGTGGACAGCGGTGTCGCCGCTGCCGTGAACACGGTGTACGCCGCGCAGCTCCAACACGTTCATGGCTGGTGTACCTCCGATACCTCGGTCCGCGGCGCGGGCTCGGGCAGTGGTGATCGACGGGGTTGGGGGCGGTACCGCCCGAGGCTCGCCTCGCAGTGGTCGAGCCAGCGCACCTCGGCCTCGGTCTGGAAGATCATCGCGTCCAGCACCAGTCGCCAGGACAGGTCGTGCTCGACGTCGGAGCGGGCCTTGAGCCGGGTGTACTCCTGCAACGTGCGGACCGTCGCGGTGCGCTGGGTCTGCATGACGGCGCGGATGTCCACCCCCGGTGTGGTCACCGCCAGGGCCAGCTTGATGGCCAGCTCGTCGCGCGGCCGGTCGGTCCGGTTGATCGGCGTGGCGAACCACCGGGCCAGTTCGGCCCGGCCCGCGTCGGTGATCTCGTACGGTCGCTGCCCCCCGACCGCCTCGGGCAGCGACCGCACCTGGTCAGCCCGTTCCAGCCGGTTGAGGGTCGTGTACACCTGGCCGATGTTCAGCGGCCAGGTACCCCCGGTGGACTCCTCGAAGGAGGCGCGCAGCTGGTAGCCGTACATCGGGCCACGCTCCAGCAGCGCAAGTAGGCCGTACTTGATGGACATAGCTACGGAGTATGCATACCGAGTATGTGACGGCGCAATACCGAGTCTGTGATGTCAGCGGCCGACCATCACGGCGAGACGGTGCGTCTCAGCTCGTCGGTGAACGTGCCGAGGCCGAGCGGGCCCAGCGCGATCGCCCGCGCATGCCAGCGTCGAAGATCGAACCGCCCGCCTAGGGCGGTACGGGCCTCGTCACGGGCCGCCAGCCAGACCCGCTCGCCCAGCTTGTACCCGGTCGCCTGGGCCGGCCAGCCGCAGTACCGGACGATCTCGCTGTGCACCCGGTGTGCGGCGCAGCGGCCGCGCTCGCGCAGCACCTCGGCGGCCACCTCGAACGTCCAGCGCCGACCGTGCCGGTCGGTCTCCCCGGCCGGCAGCGGAAGGTCCAGGTGCAGCCCGAGGTCGATGACCACCCGGGCCGCCCGCAGCGCCGACGCCTCCAGCATGCCCAGCCGGGTACCCGGCCGGTCGTACCAGCCCAGCTCGTCGGCGAACCGTTCGGCGTACAGGGCCCAGCCCTCACTGTGCGCGCTGACCCCGGACACCCGGGTGAACCGCGACAGCCGGTCGCCGGCCAGTCGGACCTGGCCGACCTGCAGGTGGTGACCGGGTACGCCCTCGTGGAAGACGGTGGTCAACTCCTCCCAGACGGTGAACCGCTGCCGGCCGGCCACCGACCACCAGGTACGGCCGGGTCGACTGCCGTCCTCGGTCGGGCCGGTGTAGTACACGCCGACCGAGTTGGCCGCCGGTGCCAGCACCACCTCGACGGTCCGCAACCGCGCGTCGATGTCGAACTGCACGCCGTCGAGGCGGTCGAGCGCGCGGTCGTGCTCGTCCTGCAGCCAGGCCCGGTACGCGTCGGGACCGTCGACGAACTCCGACGCGTCGAGTGCCGCCTCCACCTCCTCGACCGGCCGGCCGCCGCACTCGGCCCGCATCTCGGCCTCCAGGCGTCGCAGCTCGGCCCAGCCCCACTCGTACGCCTCGACCGGGTCGACGTCGGCGCCCAGCGCCATCCGGCTGAACAGCCGGTACCGCTCGGGCCCCACACCGTCGGCCTCGCCGGCGGCCGGGGCGTACTCGCGCCGCAGGTAATCGGCGGTCGCGGCGTAGCCGGTGTGCGCCGCCGACGCGGCGGTGACCAGCTCGTCGCGCAGCGGGCCGTCGCCGTAGCGGGCGATCAACGCATCATGGGTACCGGCCGCGTAGGTCTCGGCCTGGAGAGCGGCCCCGATCGCCTGGCGGCGCGCCGCCGTCAGCCCCTTCGCCTGGCCGAGCGACAGGCTGCGGCACCAGCCGGCCAGCATGCCGGGCATGGCGGCGAGCCGTTCCACCACGGGGCGCCAGCCGTCGTCGCCGTCGTGGTCGACCAGGTCGACGCTGTCGCGCAGGTGCTGCACCCGGCCGAACGCGGCCGACAGGTCCCGCATCCACTCGCCGTTGTCGATCAGGGCGAGCTGCGCGTCGAGGCGCTCCGCCAGGTGCGCGGCGGCCAGCCGGTCGTCCCCGCCGGTCGGCGTCAACCCGGCCAGCCGGCGCCGGGTGTCACGGATCAGGTCCGCGCGGGCGGCGACCCCGTCCGGGCCGTAGTCGGTGCCCCGACCGCCGTGCCCGCGGATACCGCGGAAGGTCGCCCCCACCGGGTCCAGCGCGGCCCAGCGGGTCACGTGTTCATCGCAGAGCGCAAAGATCGGAGTCGACATGCCGCCACCGTATCGGTCCGCGCCGCGCCGCCTCCCGCATGATGGGCGGATGGGACAGATCGTGCTCGTTCGGCACGGCGAGACCGAATGGAGCCGGGCCCACCGGCATACCTCGTACACGGATCTGCCGCTCACCCCGGACGGTGAGTGGCAGGCCGAGGCCCTGGCGCCGGCGTTGGCCGGCCGGTCGTCGCAGGCGGTGCTGAGCAGCCCGCGCCGACGCGCGCTGCGTACCGCGGAGCTGGCCGGCCTGGCCGTGACGGCCGTCGACGACGGGCTGGTCGAGTGGGATTACGGCGAGTACGAGGGCCTGACCACGGCGGAGATCCGACGCGCCCGGCCGGACTGGAGCCTGTGGATCCACGGGTGCCCCGGCGGCGAGTCACCCGACCAGATCGGCACTCGCGCCGACGGGGTGCTCGGGCGGGTCCGGCCGCTGCTGGCCGACGGTGACGTCGTGCTGGTCGGGCACGGTCACGCGCTGCGGGTCCTGGGAGCCCGCTGGGTGGGGCTGCCGCCGTCGGCGGGCGGCGCGCTCCGGCTGGACACCGCGACCCTGTCCGGCCTCGGATTCGAGCACGATCGCCCGGTGATCGTGCGGTGGAACGCGCCGGTCACCTGATCTGCGGCGGCCGGCCCTCGTACGGGGTGGACAGCACCACCGTGGTTCGGGTCGCCACATTCGCCGCCTTGCGGATCTCCTGCAGGACCCGCTCCAGGTCGAGCGGGCTCGCGACGCGCACCAGCAGCAGGTAGAAGTCGTCACCGGCGACGGAGTAGCAGGCCTCGATCTCGGGCAGGTCGGCGAGCCGGTCGGGAGCGTCGTCGGGCTGCGACGCGTCGATCGGGCGGATCGCCACGAAGGCGGTCAGCGACAGGCCGAGGGCGGAGTGGTCGAGCTGTGCGGCGTACCCCCGGATCACGCCGCGCTGTTCGAGCCGGCGGACCCGCTGGTGCACCGCGGACACCGACAGCCCCACCTTGTCGGCCAGGTCGGTGTACGACAGCCGCCCGTCCCCGGCGAGGGCGCTGAGGATGGCCCGATCGGTCTCTTCCACGCCCGGAAACTACACCGCCGGTCTGCGCACGGCGCGCGCCGCCACGGTAGCGGGTCAGCTCCCGGTCAGCGCGCGGGCGATGACGAGGCGCTGGATCTGGTTGGTGCCCTCCACGATCTGCAGCACCTTCGCCTCCCGGAAGTACCGCTCGACCGGATGGTCGCGGACGTAGCCGTAACCGCCGAGCACCTGAACCGCGTCGGTGGTCACCCGCATCGCCATGTCGGTGGCGAACAGCTTCGCCTTGGCCGCCTCGATCCCGTACGGCCGGCCGGCGTCGCGCAGCCCGGCCGCCGCCAGCACCAGGGCACGGGCCGCCGAGATCTGGGTGGCCATGTCGGCCAGCATGAAACCGATGCCCTGGAACCGGGCGATCGGCCGGCCGAACTGCTCGCGCTCGGTGGCGTACCCCACCGCGTAGTCGAGGGCCGCCTGGGCCAGGCCGACCGCGCACGCCCCGATGCCGAGCCGGCCGCTGTCGAGGGCGCTCATCGCGATCCGGAAGCCGCCATCGCGCTCGCCGACCAGCCGGTCGGCCGGCACCCGTACGCCGTCGAACGCGACCTGGGCCACCGGGGAGCTGTGCAGTCCCATGGTCCGCTCCCGGGCCTGGGGGTTGAGCCCCGGCGTGCCGGCGTCGGCGACCAGGCAGGAGATCCCAGCGGCGCCCGGCCCGCCGGTACGGCAGAACACGTTGTAGAAGTCGGCGACGCCGGCGTGGGTGATCCACGCCTTGGTACCGGTCACCACGTAGTCGTCGCCGTCGGGCACCGCCTTCGTGGTCATCGCCGCCGCGTCCGAGCCGCCGGCCGGTTCGGACAGGCAGTACGCGCCGAGCAGTTCGCCGCCGACCATGTCGGGCAGCAGGCGCTTACGCTGGCTGTCCGAGCCGAACGTGGCGATTGGGTAGCACGCGAGGGTGTGCACGGAGACCGCCTCGGCCACCGCCGCCCACCGCCGGGCCAGCTCCTCGAGGACCTGCAGGTACACCGTGTACGGTTGGGCGCCGCCGCCGTACTCCTCGCCGTAGGGCAGGCCGAGCAGGCCGGCCCGGCCGAGCAGGCGGATCAGCTCGCGGGGAAACTCGCCGCGCTCCTCGAAGTCGTCGACGCGCGGCGCCAGCTCCCCGTCGGCGATCTCGCGGGTCAGACCGAGCAGCGCCGCCGCGTCGTCGGAGGGCAGGATCCGCTCCACATGCGAGCGCCCGCTCACCGTACGCCCCTGTCGTTCATCACAGCGCAAGCTTAACGGTCGTTCGGGGCCGGCCGTCCACATCCACCCACTCCTGCCCTCCTCCCCGCCTTCCCTCGTCTGCCGCCGCCCCGGACCACGTCCGGGCGCCGGGCGTGGCACGCTGTCAGGCGTGACCGGCCCGCTGCTGCTCGTCGACTCCGCCAGCCTGTACTTCCGGGCCTTCTTCGGCATCCCCGAATCATCGGTGAGCGCACCGGACGGCACGCCGGTCAACGCGGTACGCGGGTTCCTCGACATGATCGCGATGCTCGTCCGGACCAGACGGCCGGGGCGCCTGGTCTGCGCGCTGGACGAGGACTGGCGGCCGGCCTGGCGGGTCAACCTGCTCCCGACGTACAAGGCGCACCGCCTCGACCCGGGCGGCGCGCCCGGCGCCGAGCAGACGCCGGACGGCCTGGCCCGGCAGGTACCGATCATCCTGGACGTGCTCGACGCGCTGGGTGTGCCCGCGGTCGGCGTCGCCGGCTACGAGGCCGACGACGTCATCGGTACGCTCGCCACCCGCGAACCCGGCCCGATCGAGATCGCCACCGGCGACCGCGACCTGTTCCAGCTCATCGACGACGACCGAAACATACGGGTGCTGTACTGCGGTCGTGGGGTGGCCAAGCTGGAGGTCTACGACGACGCGACGATGCGCGCGAAGTACGGTGTCGCGGCCGCCGCGTACGCCGACTTCGCCGCGATGCGCGGTGATCCCAGCGACGGCCTGCCCGGTGTCGCCGGGGTCGGCGAGAAGACCGCCGCCCGGCTGATCGACCGGTACGGCAGCCTCGACAAGATCATCGCGGCGGTGGCCGATCCGGCCGCCGGGTTCGCGCCGGGCTTGCGCGCGAAGCTGCAGGACGCCGCCGCGTACCTGCGGGTCGCGCCCGAGGTGGTACGGGTCGCCCGCGAGATCGCGGTACCGCCGGTCGACGGCGGCCTACCCGCCCGCACCGACGGCGACCGGCTGCTCGCCCTGGCCGAACGGTGGAACATCGCGGGATCGGTCCGCCGCGCCGTCGACGCCCTGACCGCCGAGCCCGGTTCACTCAGGCGGTTGCCGCGTAGGCAAGGACGCCGCGGTTGACCGCCGCGCCCGCCTGCCGGGCCACCGCACGGAACTCGGCGCCGGCGCCGTCGGCCTGCGCGAGCTGGCCGAGCAGGTCGACCACCTGGCGGGCCCAGCGCACGAAGTCACCCGCCGGCATGTCGCCCTCGATGCCGTGCACGCTGGCCAGCACCTTCGACAACGGTTCGCCCCGGGCCCACCGGTACATCGGCCAGACGAAGCCCAGGTCCGGGTCGCGGGTCAGCTGCAGCCCGTGCGCCGACTCGGCGCCCTCCAGGTCGGCCCACACCTTGAGGGTCGCGTCGACCGCCTCGGTCAGCCCGCCGCGCGGCACGGACGGCCGGTCCTCGGACTCCCGCCGCGCCTCGTAGAGCACCATCGACACGGCGGCCGCCAACTCGGCCGCGTCCAGACTGTCCCAGACACCCTGGCGCAGACACTCGGTCACCAGCAGGTCCGCCTCGGTCCAGATCCGGGCCAGCATCCTGCCGTACGGGGTGACCTCCCCCGCGGCCGTCAGGTACCCACGGGTGGTCAACAGTTGACAGACCCGGTCGAAGGTACGGGCCAGCGAACCGGTCCGGCTGGCCACCTTGGTCTGCAGCGCCTCCGTCTCGCGGCCGAGCCGCCAGCGCCGCTCCGCCCAGCGGGCATGCGCCTCCCGGTCCGGGCAGGCATGGCACGGGTGGCGGCGCAGCCGCTCCCGCAGCCGGGTCAGCTCGTCGTCATCGGCGGCCGCCGACCGGCCGCGCCCGGACCGTCGCACCGGCGCCAAGTCGGCCGTTGCCGACCGGACCGCCGTGGCGAGGTCCCGGCGCTCCTGCGGGGAGCGGTGGTTGAAGTGTTTCGGTACCCGTACCCGGGCCAGCGGCTCGACCGGCTCCCCGAAGTCCCCGGCGGCCAGCCGGCCGGCCCACCGGTCCTCGGTCAGCACCAGCGGCCTCGGTTCGCCGAACCCGGCGGCACCGGAGTCGAGGACCACGGCCAGGCCGGCCCGGCGCCCGTGCGGTACCCGGATCACGTCGCCGACCCGCAGCCGCTCGATCGACTCGACCGCCGCGGCGCGTTTCTGGGCCGTACCCTGGCGGGCCAGCGACCGCTCCCGGTCGGCGATCGCGATCCGCACCGCGAAGTACTCCTCGAAGTCGCCGAGGTGGCAGGCGAGATCCCGGGCGTAGGTGCGCATCGCTTCGTTGTTGCGCTGTACCTGCCGGGCCAGCCCGACCACCGACCGGTCGGTTTGGAACTGGGCGAACGAGGACTCCAGCAGTTCGCGTGCGGCCGGCCGGCCGAGGCTGCCGACCAGGTTGACCGCCATGTTGTACGAGGGTCGGAAGCTCGACTTGAGCGGGTAGGTGCGGGTCGAGGCCAGCCCGGCGACGTGGCGCGGATCGATCTCCGGCGCCCACACCACCACCGCGTGCCCCTCGACGTCTATGCCCCGCCGACCCGCCCGCCCGGTGAGCTGCGTGTACTCCCCCGGGGTCAGGTCGACGTGGGTCTCCCCGTTGAACTTGACCAGCCGTTCGAGGACCACGCAGCGGGCCGGCATGTTGATGCCCAGCGACAGGGTCTCGGTGGCGAACACCGCCCTGACCAGGCCACGGACGAACAGCTCCTCGACGATCTCCTTGAACGCCGGCAGCATCCCGGCGTGGTGCGCGGCGAGCCCGCGCTCCAGACCGTCGAGCCACTCCCAGTACCCGAGAACCTGCAGGTCCTCGGGTGGGATGTGGGCGGTTCGCTCCTCGACCACCCGGCGGATCTCGGTGCGCTCGTCGGGTGCGGTCAACCGCAGCCCGGCCTGCAGGCACTGCTGTACCGCGGCGGCGCAGCCGGCGCGGCTGAAGATGAACATGATCGCCGGCAGCAGCCCCTCCCGGTCGAGCCGCTCGACGATGTCCGGCCTCGACGGCGCCGGCCAGCGTCGACCCCGACCGGCGGACCTGCCCCGTCCGGCGGCCCAGCCGTCACCGTCGAGTCGGCGCAGGGTGTCGCGGGTATGGCGCAGCAGTTCCGGATGCACGTCGTGCTTCTGGGCCGCCTCCGCGTCGTGGAACAGGTCGAACATGCGCTTACCGACCAGCATGTGCTGCCACAGCGGTACCGGTCGGTGCTCGCTGACCACCACGTCGGTGTGCCCGCGGACGGTGATCAGCCAGTCGGCGAACTCCTCGGCGTTGGACACCGTCGCGGACAGCGAGACCAACGTGACCGATTCGGGTAGGTGGATGATCACCTCCTCCCAGACCGCGCCCCGGAACCGGTCGGCGAGGTAGTGCACCTCGTCCATCACCACGTACGCCAGGCCGCGCAGCGTGTCCGAGCCGGCGTACAGCATGTTGCGCAGCACCTCGGTGGTCATCACCACCACGGGTGCGGCGCCATTGATCGAGTTGTCGCCGGTGAGCAGGCCGACCTTGTCCGCCCCGTGCCGCTGTACCAGGTCGTGGTACTTCTGGTTGGACAGGGCCTTGATCGGCGTGGTGTAGAAACACTTCCGCGTCGCGACAGCGTCCCCGCCCCCGTCGGCGTCCCCGTCCCCGTTGCGCAACGCCAGGTGCACGGCGAACTCGCCGACCACGGTCTTTCCGGCCCCGGTCGGCGCGCAGACCAGGACTCCGGAACCGGATTCGAGCGCCTCACAGGCCTCGCGCTGGAAATCGTCGAGCTCGAACGGCAGCGTGTCGGCGAACTCGTGAAAGGCCGGGAATCGGGCCGCTTCCGCGGCCTTCCGCCGGGCCACCGCATACCGTTCGGCCGGGCTGCTCATGCCACCAGCCTAGGCAGCCGGGCCGCCGCGACGCCGCCCGGTATCGTCCGGGGCGTGCCACACCGCCCGGACCCATCGGATAAAAACGTTTTGTAAGCGTCCCGCTACATGGCGTTACGGCCGCAGGCGCTGCGACACCCGTCGTGATCTTCGAGACCCAGGCGACCGATGGTCAGCACCTCCCGGCGGGGTGGGGTCAGGTGAAGTCGTCGTAGCGGGTGTCGAGGGGGCGCGGTCGCTCGACCGGGGATGGGGCCGGGACGGGTGACAGGCCACCGATCGGCTCGCCCGCCTCGACGGGCTCG
>JAVHWE010000147.1:0-6605 GCA_032160285.1 Micromonosporaceae bacterium
CAGGTAGAGCCGGTTGCCGAAGGCGGCGACCGTGGTCGGCACGTCGAACCGGGGGTCGGTGACGCGGGTGATCACCCGGCCGGCCGTACCGGTGCGGTTCATCCGGATCGCGGCGACGGTGTTGAGCTGGTTCTGGACGACGTAGAGGATGTTGCCGCGCAACAGGATCCCGTCGCCGTCGGCGACGTTCTCGCCGGCCAGGTCGACCAGGGTGGTGACGCCGGTGGCCGGGTTGACCTGGAACAGCTGGCCGCTGGCCGAGTGGACGACGATGAGGTTGCGGCCATCGGGCGTAGCGGAGATGCCGTTGGCGTTGAAGGCGCCCGGCGTGAAGGGCATGTCGCCGGTGAGCGGCAACGGGGTGAACGTGGTCGGCACGGAGCCGGGTCGCCCGAGCGGCACCGCGTACAGGGTGGGGTTGAACGAGTCGGTGAAGTAGGCGGCTCGGGCGGTGAGCACGACGTCGTTGACGAACGAGGTGGCCGTTGTGAACGCGATACTGGCGAGAATCCGGCCGTCGACGGCGCTGACGACCCGGCCGTTGCCGGCCGGCCCACCGGCGACGAAGAGCCGGCCCAGGCGGTCGATCTTCAGGCCGACCGACGGCGTGCCCGGTCCCTGGCTGATCACCTTGCCTTCGCCGGTGGCCAGGTTCACCCGGAAGATCGAACCGTCGACGATGGAGCCGAAGTAGGCGAACGGGAGGGCGCCGATCGTGATGCCTTCCGGCCCCCAGTTGTCCGGTAGTTGGACGGTCGTGGGGAACGCACCGGGGGAGCCGGCGGTGGTGAGGGCCGCGTTCGCCCGTCCGGCTCCGGCGATCGTTGCGGCGAACGCGGTCGTGGCCGCGGTTGCCGCGAGGCCGGTGAGGGCTTGGCGACGGTCCATGGGCAGATCCTCCATCCATACAGCTGAGGGTCGCGCTGCCACGATCGGCAGACGCGTCGATACGTTGAACTGTATCGATACTGCACGTTGGTCCGTCCCGTGCCAATGGTCGCTGTTGCACCCGGTGCCGCACGCTGCACCCGGACCGGTAGTTGATCAACTAAAAGCGGCGAAGCGGATCAGGGTACCGGGGCCGGCCTGCGCGACCATCCACAGGTCGTCGGGGTCCACCACGCCGATCACCGGGTACCCGCCGGTCGTCGGATGGTCGGCGAGGAAGACCACCGGTTGGCCGGTCGGCGGTACCTGGACGGCGCCCAGCACGACACCCTCGCTGGGCAGGCCCCCACCGGTACGGCCGGCCAGCCTCGGGCCGCGCAGGCGTACGCCGATCCGGTCACTGGCCGTCGTCACCTCGTAGGTGGCGGTCGACAGCGTGCGGATCGCCGCCGGAGTGAACCGGTCGTCGCGGGGGCCGGCGACGATCCGCAGCCGGGCCAGCGTCGGCATCACCGGGTGCGGCGCGGTGTCCACCGGGGCCGGTGGGCCGTGCGGCTCGCCCAGCGGCAGGACGGTACCGGCGGTGAGCGGCGGCGGGCCGATCCCGGACAGGACGTCGGTGGAGCGGCTGCGCAGCACCGGCGCGACGGCGATGCCACCGGCGACGGCCAGGTAACTGCGCACCCCGCAACGCGCGGCGCCGATCGACAGGGTGGCACCGGCCGCCACGTACAGCGGTCGGTCGGCGTCGCCCGCCCGGCCGTCGACGCGTACCGGACAGGTCGCGCCGGTGACCGCGACCCACCGGGCCGCGTGGAACAGCAGGTCGACGCCGAGCAGTGTGGTCTCCACACCGGCGTCGTCGTCGGCGTTGCCGACCAGTCGGTTCGCCAGCCGCAGGCTCGCCGGGTCGGCGGCCCCCGACCGGGGTACCGCGAGGTCGGCCAGGCCCGGCCGGCCGAGGTCCTGCACGGTACTGAGCAGCCCGGCCCGGACGACCTCGACGCTCACCTCGGCAGCCGGGTGAAGCGGACGACGGTACCGGGGCTGAGCAGCGCCGGTGGCTCACGGTCGGTGTTCCACAGCTCGACCCGGGTGTGCCCGATGATCTGCCAGCCGCCGGGGGACCGGCGCGGATAGATGCCGGTGTACCCCTCGGCCAGGGCCACCGCGCCGGCCGGCACGGCCACCCGTGGCTCCTCCCGCCGGGGGACGCGCAGCATCGCCGGCAGCCCCGCGAGGTACGCGAACCCGGGGGAGAAGCCGCAGAAGGCGACGGTCAGGTCGGTACCGGTGTGTGCCGCCGCGATGGCGTCCTCGCCGTACCCGGTCAGCCGGGCGACGTCGGCGAGGTCCACGCCGTCGTAGCGGACGCCGATCTCGACATGCCGGGGCGGCGGACCGGTCATCGGCGCGGCCGGGTCCCAGTCGCGCAGCAGCGCGTTCAGCGCGGCCCGGCCGAGCCCGCCGCCGCGTCCGGGGCCCGCCGGCGTGCCGTCGAGCAGGACCGTCCGCGCACCGGGTACCAGGTCGAGGATGCCGGGCAGGTCACCACGCTCGCGCCGGGCGACCAGGTACCGGTGCAGCGCGGCCACCTCACCGTCCGAGGACAGTTCGACCAGCCAACCGAACCGGCCGACGGCGCGCACCCGGGGACCGGTCATCGGTGCGCGACCGCCCTGGCCACCTCGTGCTCCGCCGCGTCGAGGTACCGGCGCAGGGCGGCGTGCGCCTGATCCCACCGGCCCTGGATCAGGTGCTCGCAGATGTCGGCGTTTCCGACGAGGTACGGCGCGTGGAACGCGTGCGGGTCGGTGAGTGCCAGGAAGCCCAGCCGCATCTCGGTCATCAACCGGCGGAAGAACCCGTTCAGCCGCGGGCTGCCGTGCACGGCCACGATCTCGGCATGGAAGCGCAGGTCGGCGGTGCCGGCGCCGACCCAGTCGTCGGCGGCGCCGGCCCGCTGTCCGGCCACCACACTGTCGCGCAGCCCGCCGTCGTCCAGCGTGGCGGCACCGGAGCGCAGTTCCTCGATCGCCGACAGTTCGTGCATCCGGCGCAGCCGGTAGATGTCGCGCACGTCATCGGGGGCGAGCCGGCGTACCGTCACACCCTTGTGGACCTCGTAGGCGAGCAGGTGTTCGGTGATCAACCTCCGGTACGCCTCGCGTACGGTGTTGCGGGAGACGCCCAGGGCCCGCGCGAGGGCGGTCTCCGGAAGGGCGGCGCCGGGTCGGAACCCGCCCTGGAAGATGTTTTCGCGGATCAGGTCGGCGGCCCGCTCCGCAGCGGTGGGCAGCGGCGCCAGTGAGGGCAGATCCGCCAGCGCGTCGCGGGTGTGGTCGGACGCCGCCGACGAACCCATGTGATCTCCTGTTTCGCGCGAGCTTGTGCCGCAACCGGGAGGGCTCGTACGCTCCCCCCTGATTGTTGAACAACCAGCAGTTGACAATCCGCAGCGTACAACCCCGATCGTCGCGGGGCCACGGTCCAGCCTGATTGCCGAGGGAACACCCATGACAGACGTCGCGACCGACGCCGTCACCGCTGTCACCGCCGCGGCGCGCGCTGCCGGCGCCGCGGCCGGCCCGCTGGCCAACGCCCCGACGGCGGCCATCGACCTGGCCCTGCGCGCGATGGCCCGGCGGCTCACCGACTCCGCTCAGGTGGTGCTCGAGGCGAACCGGGCCGACCGCGCCGCCGCCGAAGCGGCCGGCATGAGCGGTGGCCTGCTCGACCGGCTCCGGCTGGACCGCGACCGGCTGGCCGCGATGGCCGACCAGCTCACCGGGCTCGCCGACATCGAACCTGAACCCACCCGCCACACCATCCGCGAGCTGGACGGCGGGCTGGTGCTCCAGGAGTGGCAGCGCCCCGTCGGCGTCATCGGGGCCAACTTCGAGGCCCGGCCCAACGTCGCGGTCGACGTCGCGTCGCAGCTGATCCGGTCGCGCAACGCCGGGGTCCTGCGGACCGGTTCGGCCGCGATCGGCTCCGCCGGTGCGCTGATCGACCACGTCGTCGCACCGTCGCTGGCCGAGGCCGGTCTCGACCCCGCCGCGATCGCGCTCATCCGGGTCGCCGGGCACCACTCCGCCGTGGCGCTGGTCAGCCAGCCGGGGTTGATTCCGCTGGTCATCCTGCGCGGCAGCGGCGACAGTACCCGTAGCCTGGCCGAGCGGGCCGCGCTCAACGGGGTACGCACACTGGCCCACGCCGACGGCGGTGCGGTGATCTACCTGGACGCCGCGGCGGACCGTACCCGGGCGGTTGACCTGATCGCGGCGAGCCTGGACCGGCTCGGCGTCTGCAACCGGCTCAACCTGCTGCTCGTCCACGCCGGGAGCTGGGCGGATACGGTACCGGCGGTGACCGCCGCGCTGGCCGCGCGGCAGCCGCCGGTCGCGGTGTCGTTGCCGCCGCACGCCCACCCCCTCGGGTACGAATGGGCGCTCGACTCCGCCGCCGAGGCGACCGTGACGGTCGCCGCGGCCGCCGGCCCGGCCGACGCGGCGCGCATCGCCAACGAGCAGACCTCCGGCCTGGCCGCCGCGATCGTCACCGAGGATCCGGAGGCCGCGCGGGTGTTTCTGGGCGCCTACTCCGGTACCGGCGCGTTCTGGAACGCCACCCCGCGACTGCTGGACGGGTACAAGCTGCTCGGAGTCCCGGAGACCGGCATCAACATCGACCGGACCCCCGGCCCGCGGGGGCCGGTCACCTTCCGCGACCTGTACCTGCGCCAGTACGTCGTGGTGCCGGCGGCACAGGCGGACCGGCTCGACCCGTGACAGCCGCCGCCACGGTGGACCTGAACGCCGACCTCGGCGAGGGGTTCGGCGTCTGGCGCCTCGGCGACGACGAGGCCCTGCTCGGCATCGTCAGCAGCGCGAACGTGGCCTGCGGGTTCCACGCCGGTGACCCGTCGACGATGCGCCGGGTGTGCCTGGCGGCGGCCGCGCGGGGAGTCGCGATCGGCGCCCAGGTGTCCTACCGCGACCTCGCCGGCTTCGGCCGCCGCCGCATCGACTACGACCCCGACGACCTGCGCGACGACCTGCTGTACCAGCTGGCCGCGCTGGACGGTTTCGCCCGGGTCGCCGGTACCCGGGTGGCGTACGTGAAGCCACACGGCGCGCTGTACAACACCGTGGTCGCCGACGAGGAGCAGGCCGCCGCCGTGGTGGCCGCGATCGTCGACTACGACGCCGGGTTGCCGGTGCTCGGGCTGCCGGCCTCGGCGCTGCTGCGGCAGGCGGCCGGGGCCGGGCTGCGCGCCGTCGCGGAAGGCTTCGCCGATCGCGGCTACCTCGCCTCCGGCGCGCTGGTCCCGCGCGGGCGACCGGACGCTCAGCTGACCGATCCGGCGGCGGTCGCGGTGCGGGCGGTGCGGATGGCGATCGATCGGACCGTGGTCGCGGTCGACGCGACCGTGGTGGCCTGCCCGGTCGAGTCCGTGTGCGTGCACGGTGACACGCCCGGCGCGGTGGCGCTGGCCGGCGCGGTCCGGTCGGCGTTCGTCGACGCCGGGTTGGTGATCCGCCCGTTCGCGGGCTGAGCCGGTCGTGCGGTGACCGTCCGGTCGCTCGTCACGGATGCGCGGGCCCGGGCAGGATCTCGCGGAGCATGCCGCGCGGGAAGCCCCGTTTCGTGTACTCACGCGGGTACCCGATCGACACCTCCTCGAAGCGGACCCCGTCGTGCCAGGTGGTCCGCGGTATATGCAGGTGGCCGTAGACCACGGCGGCGGCCCGGAACCGCAGGTGCCAGTCGGCGGTCCGGTCGGTACCGCACCACAGCGCGAACTCCGGGTGGTACAGCACCCGGGTCGGCTCACGGACCAGCGGAAAGTGGTTGACCAGTACCGTCGGCAGGTCGGCCGGGCAGGCCGCGAGTCGGCGCTCGGTCTGCTCCACCCGCGCGTCGCACCAGGCGTCCCGGCTGGGGTACGGGTCCGGGTGCAGCATGAACTCGTCGTTGCAGACGACGCCCGCCTCGTACGCGCGGGCCAGTGCCTGCTCCTTGGTCGCCGTGCCGTCCGGGCGGAACGAGTAGTCGTACCCGACGAACAGGGGCGCGATCAGCACCGGCCCGTCCGGCCCGACCCACACCGGGTACGGGTCCTCCGGCGTGAGCACGCCCAGACTCCGGCAGAATTCCACCAGGTACCGGTACCGCTGCTCGCCGCGCAGCTGGACCGGGTCGTCGCGCATCGTCCACAGCTCGTGGTTGCCCGGTGTCCAGACCACCGTCGCGAACCGTCCGCTGAGCTGACGGAGCACCCATTCGATGTCACCGGCCCGCTCGCCGACATCACCGGCCACCAGCAGCCAGTCGTCGGCCGCCGGCGGTCGCAGCTCCTCGACGATGCGGCGATTCTCCTGGTACGCCGCGTGCAGGTCACTGACGGCCAGCAACGTGCCGGACATAATCTCCCCCCTGGTCGCGACCGGATCGCCCGATCATCCGGTCAGTACGGCGAGCGCGTCCGGTAACGACAGCCGGCCGGTGTAGAGCGCCTGCCCGATGACGACGCCCGCGACCACGTCACCGGCCCGCGCCAACGCCCGGATGTCGTCGACGCCGCCCACCCCACCGCTGATGACCATGGCGAGCCCGGTGGCTTCGGCCAGCGATACGGCCCGGGCCGGGTCGACCCCACCGAGCAGGCCCTCGCGTTCGACATCGGTGAACAGCGCGGTCCGCACGCCGAGGCC
>JAVHWE010000159.1:0-11209 GCA_032160285.1 Micromonosporaceae bacterium
TACCCACGGTCGTGGCCCTCTTCGCGCTCCCGCTGGTACCGACGCCGCTGCCGACGACCGAGCGGCCGGCGGTACCCCGGTTCTTCACCGGCGGCGGGTGGCGCAGCTGTGTCAAACCCGGCGGGACCCTCGTACCGGTACCGCTGCCGAATCCCGGTGATCCGGACAAGATGCGCTGGGCGGCCGCGGCCGACGCGCGGTTCGCCATCCCCGAGGGCTTCTTCATCGGGCCCTACGGCGCGGGTGGGCGGGCCTCGGTCGGCGTCTTCTCGCGACCGACGTCGCAGCTGCTCAACCACGTCTTCGAGACCGGCGCGGTACCGGCGGTGACGCCGGATGACCGCGCCCAGGCCCAGCGGGACGTGGCCTACTGGCACGCATCCTGCCTGGTGCTTGCCACCAACGGGACCCAGTTCAACGTGGCCGCGCTCGGCCGGACCATGACCCTGCTGTTCGGCCCGGGCCAGCCGGCCGGTGATGTCATGGTGTGGCGGGTCGCCGCGACGGGTTAGGCCCCGGTCACCACGCTTGCGCTCGGGGCGGGGACCGGCGGGGTCACGTCGGTGAACGGCTCACGCGGTCGGTGCAGTTCGCCCAGCGCCACGACCTCCCGTTTGAGGACGGTCGCGAGCGTCCAGTCGACGATCACCCGTACCTTGCGGTTGAGGCTGGGAATCCGGCTCATGTGGTAGGTGCGGTGCATGAACCAGGCCGGTAGGCCGGTCAGCTTGATGCCGTAGACCTGCGCGACCCCCTTGTACAGGCCGAGGCTCGCCACCGAGCCGGCGTGCTTGTGCCGGTAGTCGGTCACCGGACGGCCGCGCAGGACGGCGACGATGTTGTCGGCCATCCGCGCCGCCTGCCGTACCGCGTGCTGGGCGCTCGGTGAACACAGGGTGCCGGGCTGGTCGGCTGTCAGGTCCGGAACCGCCGCGCAGTCCCCGGCGCTCCACGCCCCTTCGACCACCCGGCCGTCGGCGTCGACCACCTGCAGCGTGGGCCGGCAGGTGATCCGGCCCTTGTCGTCGCGGGGCAGGTCGGTACGGTCCAGCATCGGGTGCGGCTTGACGCCGGCGGTCCATACGATGGTGGCGGCGGCGAAGCTGTCGCCGTCGCTGAGGGTGACCAGCCCATCCGTGCACGAGTCGAGCCGGGTGCCGAGCCTGATGTCGAGATTGCGCCGCATGAGCTGGCGCACCGTGTACGCGCCCATGTCGGGGTCCACCTCGGGCAGGATCCGCATGGTCGCCTCGATCAGCACCCAGTGCATGTCGGTCGGCGTCAGCTCGGGGTAGTACCGCAGCGCGTCGCGGGCCATGTCCTCCATCTCGGCCAGGGCCTCGATGCCGGCGTACCCGCCACCGACGAACACGAAGGTCAGGGCCCGCTGACGGGTGGCCGGGTCGGTCGTGGTGGCCGCCACGTCGAGCTGCTCCAGGACATGGTTGCGCAGGAAGATGGCCTCACCGATGGTCTTGAAGCCGACCGCGTTGTCCCGCAGACCCGGAAT
The DNA here is from genome assembly GCA_032160285.1 of Micromonosporaceae bacterium. Lineage (GTDB taxonomy): Bacteria > Actinomycetota > Actinomycetes > Mycobacteriales > Micromonosporaceae > Planosporangium. The sequence continues at coordinate 1,511 of JAVHWE010000159.1, forward strand.
CGGCAGGGTTCGCGAGACGCTGCCGGGAGCGACCACAACATGATCGTAGGAGACCTCGCGCTCGGGGCCGACGATCGGCTGTACCGTCGCGATCTTGCGGTCGTGGTCGATCCGGGTGACCTCCCCGGACAGGATGCGGCACTTCTTCAGCTCCCGCCGCAGCGGGACGACCGAGTGACGGGGCGAGATGTTGCCGGCCGCCGCCTCGGGCAGGAACGGCTGGTACGTCATGTGCGGCTGCGGATCGACGACGATCACCTCGGCCTCGCCCGCCTTGATCTTCTTGGACAGGCGCAGGGCCGTGTAGAGACCGACGTGCCCGGCACCGACGACGAGGATCCGGTTGGCTGCCACCCAGCCATTGTGACCGATCGGCGCGCCGCCGCGGCCGCGGATTGGCACGGGTCACATGTGAGCTGGGTTGCGTTTGGGCTGGTCGGCGCTCAGCTGACCGGCAGCGCGATCAGCCGGAAACGCTCCTGCAGCCACGGCAGCAGCGTCCGGTAGGTGGTGACGGTGTGCGGCTTGAGATTGTCATGCGACAGGATGATCGAGCCCGGCCGGGTGTCCCGCTGGACGATCGTGGTCATGTGGGCCGTCATCGCGGGCCCGACGCCGTAGGTGGCGGTACGGTAACAGTCGTCGTCGACGTCCCAGTGGATCGGCTTCAGGTGCAGCCGGCCGGCGAACTCGATCAGGCGGGGCGTGAAGTTGCCGTACGGCGCCCGGAAGTACTCGATCTTCGCGTCGGGCGCGGCGGCGTGGATCGCGTCGTTGGTCGACTGGAGATCCCACGACAGGTAGCTGTCGTCGCGGTCCGACAGCTTCTCCAGGTGCTGCCACGAGTGGTTGCACAGGGTGTGCCCCTCGGCGGCGATCCGCCTGATCACCTCGGGATGGTCGCGGGCGCGGAAGCCGACCACACAGAAGGTCGCCTTCACGCCGCGCTCCTTGAGCAGATCGAGCAGGTCCATGGTGTTCTTCGGATCCGGCCCGTCGTCGAAGGTCAACGCCACCGCGTCCGAGCCGGTGTCCTTTATGGAGCCGGCCGGGCCGCGCCCGGTGACCGGGGCGCGCCCGTCCCGGCCCGCCGGCGCAGTCGGGCTCGCTCCGGTCGGCCCGACGAAACCCGGGGTCGTACCGGTCCTCGGGCCGGCGCTGGGCCACGGGGCACCGCTGGCCGACGGGGCCGGGGCGGGTCCGGCACTCGGGTGGGCGGTCACCGCGACACGGGAGTGGGCGCTGGCCGCGCTCGGGTGGACCGGCCTGGCACAGCCGGTCGCCACAACGGCACATCCGGCAAGGATGGCGAGCATCGACGCGGCACGGCGCACGGGCGTACTCCTCAATGTCGAACGCCGCGTCACGATAACCGAAGCGCCGGCAAATCATGAGCCCTCTTTCACATATTAGGCCGAACGGCCAGGTCACCCGAAACCGACAAACCAGGTGTGGGCGCATCTGGCCGCTCACGTGCGTCGCGGGCGCAGGGCCGCGAGCAGACCGGCGAGGGCCATCACGAGCAGCAGCCCGGATATCGACGCCACCAGATACGAACGGTCCCCCGTGGCCCGTACCCCGGCCGCCGCGGCCACCGCGAAGCCCGTGGTCAGGGCCAACACCACGGTGGTACGGGCGAGCCAGGTCACCATCACCGTCGGGGAGACGACCGTGTCGTAGGGCAGTACCGCGGCCAACGCCGCCGTCGTGTGCAGCAGGTACAGCAGGCAGGCCAGGGTCACCAGCCGCGACACCGTCACCGGTTCCTGGTATGCGGTCGTCGCGGCCAGCCAACCGAGCACCGCGACCGCGATGACCACGGTGGTCAGCCGGGTCCGCGGCAGCAGCGCCGGGAGCGTGGCCAGGGCCGCCAGCCCGGCGCCCCCGTCCGGCGTGAACACCAGGTCCGCGGGGTACGCCAGGACCAGCGCGAGCAGGCCGAAGCCGGCCACCGCCCCCCGTACCAGGATCGTCGCGGGCGTGATCCGGGCGGCGGCGGCGCGCCAGCCGTCGATGCGCTCGCGGACGCCGCGCGCGATGCCACCGGGCGTAATCGCGGTCACCGGCGGACCGACTTGGGTGCGGTCGCCATCCGGGCCACGTCGCGGAGCACCTGGTCGAGGCTGCCCGCACCGGCCCAGCCGACCACCGGTACGCCGTGCTCGCGCAGCTGCCCGATCACGTTTTCCCGGCTGAGCCGCCACAGCCGGTACGACAGCGGCCCCCAGCTGCCCGACAGCGGCGGCGGGGGAAGGCCCGGCGGCAGGGTGTCGACCGCGACCACGAACCGGCCGGCCCGGGCCAGCCGCGCCACCATCGCCGCGGCCCGCCGGTCCAGCAACGGCGACAGGACGATCACCAGGGCGTTTCCGTTGAGCAGGTGGGCACCGAAGGCGGCGGCGGACGGCTCGTACGAGCCACCGACCGGCCGCACATCGAGCAGCCACTCCAGCACCGTGAGGTACTGGCGGCGGCCGGTCGCCGGGCGTAGCCGCCGGGCCCGGAGCCCGTACTCGAGCATGGACACCCGATCGCCGCGGTGCAGGTAGTGCTCGGCGATGGCGGCCGCGGCCCGGACCGTGGTGTCCAGCACCGACGCGGCACCACCGGTACCGCCCGACACCCCCGCCTCGTGCAGGACATCGAGCAGCAGCACCACCTCGGCGTCCCGATCGGACAGGGTCGACACCACGTGGACCCGCCGGGTACGCAGCGTCACCCGCCAGTCGATGCGGCGCAGCCGGTCACCGGGCGCGAACGCGCGTACCCCGGCCAGCTCGCCGCCCTCACCGAGCCGCCGCGAGTGGTGCTGGCCGACCAGGCCGGCGGCGGCCGGCATCGCGTCGTCGGCCCGGAACGGCTCGGTCACCGGGTACGCCTTCAACGGCTGCGGGTCGCCCAGCACCGGCCTGGACACGAGCAGCCCGTCGCAGGCCACGCCGTGGACCGAGACCGGGCCGACCGGGTGGCGGCCCCAGCGCAGCGCGGTGGCGTCCCACTCCAGCTCGGCGACGCTGCCGGCCGCGGCCGGGGCGGCGTACGGGTGGTCACCGTGGCGCACCCACACCCACCGGGGCAGCCGTACCCGCAGCAGGACCAGGTCCAGCCCGACCGGGTCGGGGTTGGCCACGCCGATGACCACCCGCAGCCGGTCACCCTCGACGATCTCGGTGTCCAGCCCGGAAATGGCCGGAATCGGCAGCGATGACGGGCGGCGGCGCAGCGACAGCACGGTACCGAGGGCGAACGGCGCGGCGAGCACGACCAGGTCGTACCGCCCGGTCAGGACCGCCACGACGACCAGCACACCGGCCACCCCGATGGCCCGGCCGAACGCGCGGGTGGGCAGCCACCCGTCGGCTTCGTCGGCCACGGTCAGTACCCGCCGACTTCGTCGGCCACGGTCAGCACCCGCCGGCTTCGTCGGCCACGGTCAGCCTCTCGACCAGCGGGCGGCCGGGACCGTTCCGGCGTAGGTCGGCACGGCGCCGCTGGCCGGGGCGGGCGTGGCGGCCACGACCTCGTCGACGATCGCGGCGGGGTCGATGCGCCGCAGCCACATCTCCGGCCGCAGCGTGATCCGGTGCGCCAGGGCCGGCCCGGCCACGTACTTGACGTCCTCGGGGATGACGTAGTCGCGGCCGGCGAGCGCGGCCCGGGCCCGCGACAGCAGCAACAGGGCCAGCGAACCGCGCGGCGACGCACCGACCAGTACCTGGGGGTGACTGCGGGTGGCGGTGGCCAGCTCGACGATGTAACGGCCGACGGAGTCCTCCACCGCCACGTCCTCCAGGGCCGCCTGCATGGCGAGCAGCGTCCGGGCGTCGACCACCGGGGCTATCTGGGCCTCCTCGCGGCGGCGGTCCATCCGGCGGCGGAGCACCTCCCACTCCTCCTCGCGGGTCGGGTAACCGAACGACACCCGCAGCAGGAACCGGTCGAGCTGGGCCTCGGGGAGCGGATACGTCCCCTCGTACTCGATGGGGTTGGCGGTGGCGAGCACGTGGAACGGCGCCTCCAGCCGGTACGTGGTGCCCTCGACCGAGACCTGCTTCTCCTGCATCGCCTCCAGCAGCGCCGCCTGGGTCTTCGGCGGGGTGCGGTTGATCTCGTCGGCGAGCAGCACGTTGGTGAAGACCGGGCCGGGGCGGAACGAGAATTCGTGACTGCGCTGGTCGTACAGGAACGATCCGGTCACGTCGGCGGGCAGCAGGTCGGGGGTGAACTGCAGCCGCCGGAACTCCATCCCGAGTACCTGCGCGAACGACCGGGCGGCCAGGGTCTTACCCAGCCCGGGCAGGTCTTCGAGCAGCACGTGGCCGCCGGCCAGGATGCCGGCGAGCACCATCTCCAGCGGCTCGCGCTTGCCGACGAGCACCTGCCCGACCGCGTCGAGCACCGCCCGGCCGAGCCGGCCGACCTCCTGCGGCGGTAAACCGGGCGTCGTCACCTGTGCTCATCCCCCATCACAACTTCTCCATCTCGTCGACCACCACGGCCAGCTCGCGAACGCTCGGCGCCCGCGTGACGGGCGCGTGCAGAAACCCCCACAGCCGGTCCCCCATGATCTCCCGGGCCCGTCGCGGGTCGGCCGCCCGGGTCAGCCCGTGCCGCTGACGCAGCCGTTCGTCGGCGATCTCCGCGAGGCGGGGCACCACGGTCGAGCCGAACCGCGGCCCGTCCCGTTCGGTCCACGACAGCCGGGTGTCCCAGCGGCTGAGCGCCAGGCTGACACCGTCGGCCGAGCCGTCCGGGTCGACACCGATCGCCGGCGGCGGCGGCATCGCGCCGATGGTCAACCGGGGCGCGGCCACCGACCGCAGCGCGCGCCGCACCGCGCCGAGCGCCAGAAAGACGGCGACTAGGAGCAGGTACGGAACGGAGAAGCCCAACGGCAGTGCCACCACGTACAGCGCACCGGCCAGGACCGCGGCGACCAGCACCGACCGGGCCAGCCGCGACCCGGGCGTGGCGGGCCGGCCCGGCGCTCCCGTCCGCTGGTCGGGCTCGGGCTCGGCCGACCCGGCCAGCAGCTCGTCGATGCTGGCCAGGTCCTCCGGTTCACGCGCCATCACCCAACCCCCACGGTCAACTCCGCGCGCAGCTGACCCAGCGACCGTACCGCCGCCGCCCGCATCGGCTCGTCGACCGCATGGGTGGCGTACCGCGCCTGGCGGTACAGGGCCGCGAACTCGTCCAGGACCGGTTGACTGACCCGGTGCGCCCGGAGCAGGCGGGCGACCAGGTCGGTCGGGGTGTCCCCGGGCTGGCGGGGCGTACCCGCCGAGGCCGCCGCCGCCTCCAGCCGGACCCAGCAGGCGATCACGGCGCGACGGGGGTCGGTGTCGGCGTCACCGAGGCCGACCAGGCCCGCGTCCAGCGCCGCCACCACCTCCTCGGTACGCCCGGCGACCAGGGGCGGGAACGGGCCGCCCGCCGCGGCGAGCGGAGCCGACCGGACCCGGAACCGGTCCCGGACCACGTACCAGACCAGCATCCCGACCACGGCCAGCACGAGCGCGAGGCAGAGCGCCGACGCGACGGTCTCCAGCCACCCCGGCAACTGGAGGCTCCGCGCGGGCGGCCTGGGCGCCGCCAGCGGCTGCTCACTCGGTGCGGCCGCTGACGCGGCCGCCGGCGGCCGCTCGGGTCGCTGGGTCGGCAGCGGTACCCGGGTCGCACCGGGCGACGACAGAGCCGCCGCCAACACGCCGGCCGCCAGCAACGCGACGACGGCGAGCAGCGGCATCCATCGACCTGGCGCGCGGCGGTCCATCTGTCCTCGGTCAATCGAGCCCGGCGAGTTCCTTCGCGCGGGCGAACACGTCGTCCAGCATCACCGGCGTGAGCCGGCCGGTAAAGGTGTTCTGCTGACTGACGTGATAACACCCGAGCAGCGCCGGGACGCCGGCGGGGCTGGTGGGGCCGGTGGGGCTTGCCGGCATGGCGGGGCTGCCTGTGGTGGTCCACCGGGCGCCGTGGCCGAAGGGCGGCCGCGGTACCGGCGGGCTCACCCCGTACACCGGGCGAAGGGCCGGCCAGAACGTGCCCCAGGCGAACGCACCGAGCGCGACCACGACGCGCATGGTGGGCCTGACCAGGGACAGCTCGCGGTGCAGCCAGGGGGCGCAGGTGTCCCGTTCGATCGGTGTCGGCTTGTTGTCCGGCGGCGCGCACCGAACCGCCGCGAATACCCGGGTCGCCCGGAGGGTCAGGCCGTCGTCGCGGCCCACACTGGTCGGCTGGTTGGCCAGGCCGGCCCGGTACAGCGCCGCGAACAGCACGTCACCGGAGCGGTCACCGGTGAAGACCCGGCCGGTCCGGTTGCCGCCGTGCGCGGCCGGGGCGAGGCCCAGGATGCCGATCGACGCGTCGGCCGGCCCGAAGCCGGGCACCGGACGGCCCCAGTACAGCTGATCGCGGAACGCGGCCCGCCTGGTCGCGGCGACCGCTTCGCGCCAGGCGACCAGGCGGGGGCAGGCCCGGCACGCCGACACCGCGGCGTCCAGTCCTTCAAGATCATGTATCGCCGCCGCGACCGAACGCGGCTCAGCCAAGCCGGGACCGGAAGAGCTCGAGGGTGCGCGCCCAGGCCAGCGACGACGCGTCCCGGTTGTACACCTCGGGCCGGTCGTCGTTGAAAAATGCGTGGTGGGTACCGGGGTAGTCGTAGACCGTGACCTCCCCGCCGGCCGTTTCGATCGCCTGCTTCGCCTGCTGGATGCCCGGCGCCGCGGAGGTTCCGTCGTCCTCCGAGCAGTGGATGACAGCGGCCTTCCCCGCGTAGTCGCCCCACTTCGGGCTCATCCGCTCCCACGGGACCGCCGGGTAGAACCCGGCCGTGGCGACGATCCGGTCCGACAGCGTCGCCGACCACAGCGCGAGGCTGCCGCCCATACAGAACCCGGCACACCCGATGGCGCCGGTGACCTCGGACCGGCCGGCAAGGTAGTCCGCCGCGCCCGCGATGTCCCGGGCCGCCTGATCCATGGCCAGGCCCATCATCAGCTTGCCCGCCTCGTCGGGCTCACTGGTGTGTTCACCGTGGTACAGATCCGGGGCCAGCGCGACGAAACCCGCCTCGGAGAACCGCTCGGCCAGCTCCTTGATGTGCGGCACGAGACCCCACCACTCCTGAATGACGATCACCGCCGGCCCGGTACCGTCGGCGGGCACGGCCAGGTATCCCTCGCTGGTCCCGCCGTTACTCGGGTAGCTGACGATCTCGCTCATCCGGTTGGCCTCCTGTGTCAGTACTCAATGGTTGGTGACGTCGGTTGTGATTTCAAAACAGTTTCCCCCAGGCTTCGTGGCGGTTTCGACCGTGGGGGTGTGTTCAGCAGCCGGGGGGGTGTGTTCAGCAGCCAACCATGCCGCGGGCGCGAACAGAAGCGCCGATGGGCCGCCTACTTTGGCGTGGTGGAGGCCAGGCACAGCACGAAGCCGGTCCGACCGTTGTGGCTCTCCCAGTACGACGCCTCCGCCGCCGGCCACACCCGGCACGCCTGTATCTTCGCCTGCTCCTGCGTCTTGTTCTCGACCACACCCACGACCGTCCAGCGGGCCGACGACGACGTGCAGGATACCCGTTCGAGATCCCCCTCGCGCTCACCGGCCAGGCACTCGCCCGCCTTCGAGCGCAACGACTTCTCCGTACCACCGCCGGTGACCACCATGATGACGCCGACCGCGGCGGCCGCGAGCAGGACAACGGCGAGTACGCCGACGCCGATCAGCAGGGCGCGCCGACGGCGGCCACCCGGTCCGGCCGTTTCCGGGGGCACTGCGGTATCGACCGGCGCGGGTGGGTCGGTCACGACTTCGGTCGAGTCCGTCGCGGACGCCGCCGGCTCAACCGCAGCGGACACCGGCTCCGTCGAGTCCGTCACCGACGCCGCCGGCTCATCCGGAGCTGTCGGGGGTTCGACCGGATCGGCGTCGAGTTGGGCCGTCCCGCGTTGGGTTGGCACGGGTGGGCCCCCCTCGGTTTGGGGCGGCCGGGGTCCGCTGGCCCCGGCTCGGGCGGGCTCGGATAGGGCGGCTTCAGGTTGGGCGGGCTCGGGTTCGGCGGCTTCGCGCTGGGCGGCTTCAGGTTGCGCCGGCTCGATCCGGGCGGCTTCGGGTTGGGTGGGCTCGGGTTCGGCTGGGGCCGGCGACGGGACCGACGGCTCCGACGCGGCTGGCGGCTCGGGCTTGGCGACCTCGTCGGCCACGGTGATTCCTCCAGACACAGCACGGAACGAACGCAGCGCACGGTATCCGGTTGTTTGCCACTTCGCGACCCTCGGTTGTCTGACGGTACGGCCGACACCGGCAGGGGCTCCCATGCCGCCGCGATCACGCAGCCACCCGAACGAACGCCGACACCGGGATCGAACTCGATACTGTGCGTTACGCAGCTCCGGGCGCCGGAACCCGCGCAACGCATCACTATCCGGACCGCACGCGACGGGTGGCCGACCCTCACCGCCAGCCGATCACGATCGGTGACGCCTCGATACGCCGAGCTGAGCCCCGCGCCCGAGCGGCGGCTACCATCGTGACGAATCGCCGCCGAACTCGACGGCAAGGCTCGACCTTGGACAGTCGTGCCGCCGGTGGGTCGCGCCACCGTCCAAGATCGAGGCAGCTGATCGGGTCGCCACCCGGGGTTGCGACTAGCGGATGCTGTACGCGATTCCATCCAGGATGTCGTGCTCGCTGGCGACGACCTCGTCAAATCCGGCCCGTTGCATGATATTTCGGAGGATCAGCGCGCCCGCGCCGATCACATCGGCCCGGCCCGGGTGCATAACCGGCAGGGCCAGGCGCTGCTGCCGCGAGGCGGCGAGCAGGTCGGTGGCAACCTTGGCGACGTCCGCGAACCGGATCCGGGCGTGGTGGATGCGGCTCGGGTCGTAGCCGGGCAGGTTCAGCGCAATGGCGGCGACCGTGGTCACCGACCCGGCAAGGCCGATGAGCGTACGCGCCTCGCGTCCACCGACAGCGGCCAACGCCCGGTCGACGGCCGCGGTCACGTCGGCCTCGGCGGCGGCAACCTCAGCCGGCGTCGGCGGATCGGTGTGCAGATGCCGCTCGGTCATCCGAACGCAGCCCACGTCCACACTCACCGCCGTGTCCACCCCACCGTCCGCTGCGCGATTACCGTCCACCGCACCACCACCCGGTACACCACCGGCCACCGCACCCCCGGCCGGCGGACCACCGGCCATCACGCCAGTGGTCACGGCGGTACCGACGGCGCGACCACGGACGAACTCGGTGGACCCGCCGCCGATGTCGATGACCAGGTACGGCGCGGGGAGGTCGGCGGGGAGGCCACGGACCGCGCCCGTGAAGGACAGTCTCGCCTCCTCGACGCCGGTAACCACCTCGGGCGGTACCCCGAGGGTGTCGATGACCATGGCCGTGAATTCGTCGGTGTTGGTCGCGTCGCGGGTGGCGCTGGTGGCGACCATCCGGATCCGGGTCACGCCCAGCGCGGCGATCTCGTCGGCGAACCCGCGCAGCGCGATCCGGGAGCGTTCGACGGCGTCCGGGGCCAGCCGACCGGTCCGGTCAACGCCCTGCCCGAGGCGAACGATCTCCATCCGCCGAACCACGTCGGTCAGCCGGTCGCCGCCGCCACCGCCGCCCTTGTCACTAGCGCCGCCCTTGCCGCCGGCGCCGCCCGCGCTCCCAGCGCCGCCCGCACCGCTC
>JAVHWE010000250.1:0-7134 GCA_032160285.1 Micromonosporaceae bacterium
ACCCCGTTCGGCCGGCCGATCGCGCATGGCGCGCTGGCGGTGCTGTCGGCGCTGGCCGCGCTGCCGCCCCGGCGTACCCGCCGCCCGCTGGCCCGCCTGGTCGCGCGTTTCGCCGCGCCGGTCTACCCCGACCAGGAGTACACGCTGGTTGTCACGGCCACCGGCCGGCGTCGACACCGGATCGACATCCTCGACGGCACCGCACAGGTGCTGCGCGTCGAGGTGGAGACCGCCACCGGCACCGAATTCGGTACCGCGTTGGCGATGCGGCCGGACCTGCGGCGGGCCGAACCGGCGATCCGCACCATCGACGAGATCGCCGTCGGTACCCGGCTGGCGCTCGGCTGCCCCGCCGCCGCGGGCGAGCTGGCCGCTCTGGTGGACCGGGTCGGCGCGGGCCGCGCCGGAGTGACGGTGCGGCACGCGGCGGTGCTCGGCTGGGCCAGCTACCTGGCCGGGATGGAGTTGCCGGGCCGGGACTCGCTCATCTCGACGCTGGAGATCGACTATGTAGCGTCGGCCGACGCCGCGCCCGACGACCGTGACGACCCCCCGGCCAAGACCGTCAACGTCGGGGCCGGGGCCGGGGCCGGCGGTCCGGGCGTCGGGGCCGGGGATGCCGGTGTCGCGACGGTGCTGGATGTCGACGCGCGGTTCGGCCTGCTCCGGCTGCGCGGCGAGCTGTCGGGTGGCGGGGCGGTGCGGCTGAGCGTGCTGGTGCGGTCGACCCCGCCGGTCGCGGATCCGGGCGCGGTCCGGGCCCTGCTGCCCGCCGGGGAGCCGTTGGCCGGCCGGATCGCACTGGTGACGGGCGGCAGCCGCGGGCTGGGCGCCAGCCTGGTGCAGGGCCTGGCACAGCAGGGCGCGACGGTGTACCTGGCGTACCGGTCCAGCCCGGCAGCGGCCGAAGAGGTCCGCGCGGCGCTGGGTGAGCTGGCCGGCCGGGTCCACCCGGTGTGCGGCGACGTCGCCGACTCCGGCTGGTGCGACCGGCTCAACGAACGGATCGTCGCCGAGCACGGGCGACTTGACGTGTTGGTCCTCAACGCCTTCCCGCCGGTGACGGCGCTCGCGCTGGAACCGGCCACCGCCGAACGGGCGGCGGAGTACCTGACCGCGGGCCTGCGCGCGACGCGCGCCCCGCTCGCCGCCTTCGGCCCCACCGTCGCCGGGTCGGGGGGCCGGATCGTGGCGGTCTCCTCCGCCTGGGTCACCCGACCACCGGCCGGCTGGTCCCACTACGTCAGCGCCAAGCTCGCGGCGGAGGGCCTGATCCGGGCGGCCGCGGCGGACCTGTCCGGCGCCGCCTTCCTGATCGCGCGCCCGCCGCGGATGCGGACGGCATTCTCCAGTTCCGCGGTCGGCGCGGGCGACGCCGTACCCACCGAGCCGGTGGCCGCCGCCATCGTGGAGCGGATCGGCCGCCCGGCGGACCTCGGCGGCGTGGAGATTCTCACCAACTTCACCGCGCCGCCGCCGCTTTCGGCGACGGCGGCACCGGTCCCGCCGAGGCCGGCCGCGCGGGGTGTCGTCGCGGTGGCCGCCACCTTCACCCTCGACCCGATCCGCGACGACCTGTGCTCCCTTGTGGATGGTCTGGGTCTCGGCTTCGACGTGTCGCTGGCCGGATACAACCAGGTGTTCCAGGAGCTACTCGACCCGGCGAGCACTTTCGGGCGCAACACCAGCGGCTGTAACGTCCTGCTGCTGCGGGCGGCCGACTGGCCCCGAGCGGACACCGACCGGATCGCCGCCGACCTGGTCGCAGCGGTACGGGCGCACCGTGACCGGTCGCCGGTGCCGCTGCTGGTACTGCCGTGCCCGTCCGCCGAGGCGGTCGACCTGCCTACGGATCTACTCCAGCGACTGGCCGCGATTCCCGGGGTGCACCCGCTCGACGGGGTGTCGCTGACGCCCGACGAGTTCGACCCGGCGCGCCTGCGGCTGGCTCACGCCCCGTACACGCCCGCCGGGTACCGGCGGCTCACCACCGCGGTGGCGCGGGCCGTGCACGCGGTGGCCGGGGAGCCGTTCAAGGTGCTCGCGCTCGACTGTGACAACACGCTGTGGCAGGGCGTCTGCGGCGAGGACGGGCCGGACGGCGTGGTACTCACACCGGCGTACCGCAGCCTGCAGGAGTGGGCGGCGGACCTGGCCGCCCGCGGCGTTCTGGTCTGCCTGACCTCCAAGAACGACGCCGCCACCGTGGCGGACACGTTCGCCCGCCACCCGGAGTTCCCGTTGCGCCCCGAGCACATCGCGGCCCGCCGGGTCGACTGGGCCGCCAAGCCGGTCGGGATCGCCGCGCTCGCCGCCGAACTCGGGGTCGGGCTGGACAGCGTGGTGTTCCTGGACGACAACCCGGTCGAGATCGCGGCCGTCCGGGCGGCGTTACCGGAGGTGCTGGCGCTGCGCGTGCCGGCCGAGCCGGCGGCGATCGGAGACTTCGTCGAGCGCATCTGGGCCTTCGACCGGCTGCGGGTGACCGACGAGGACCGGCAACGGACGGCGTTCTACCGCTCCAGCCGGGACCGCGCCGAGTTGCGCCGTGGGGTGGCCTCGCTGGCCGAGTTCATCGCGGCCCTCGAGCTACGGGTGGAGATCACCGAGGCTGCCGGCGACTCGCTGGCCCGGGTCGCCCAACTCACCCAGCGCACCAACCAGTTCAACGCCTCCGGGGTGCGCCGCCAGGAATCGGAGCTGACGGCTCTCCTCGCCGACGGGCGGAGCACCTGCTGGGTGGCCGACGTCCGGGACCGGTTCGGCGACTACGGAACGGTCGGCGTCGCCATCACCCGTACCGTCGACGACACCGTCGAGCTGGACACGTTCCTGATGAGCTGCCGCGTGCTCGGTCGGGGCGTGGAGCACCAACTCCTCGCCCACCTCGGACAGGCCGCCCGGGCCGCGGGGAAAACCACGATCAGCATTCCGTACCGTCCGACGGCGCGAAATGAGCCGGTGCGGCGCTTCCTCGACGACGTCCTGGGCGAGTGGGCGCAGCCCGGCCCGGATGGCGCGGTGACCTACCGGGCACCGGCGGAGCGGGTAGCCGCCGTGGCGCTGCGATCCGAGGACACCGACAAGGCTGTGGCAGACGCCCCCGCCGTAGCCAACGACGCTGTCGTGGCAGGCGCCGGATCTGTCGTGGCGGACGCCGATCACCGGGCCAGGCTGGCGACCCTGGCCGCCATCGCGTACGGCCACGATGTCGCGGCCGCCCGACCGTCACCGGTCGCGCCGACCGCGACCGGGCCGACGGACGACACCGGGGTGCGCCGGGCGCTGGACGTGGTCGTGGACGTCCTGTCCCGGGTGCTGTCCGTCCCGGCGGACCGGCTCAACGGTTCGGTCCGCATCGACGAGCTCCGGCCGTCGTCGATGTCCCTCGTGGACGCGACCGTGGAGCTGGAGCGACACTTCGGAGAGCTGCCCGCGACGCTGCTGTTCGAGCACCGGACCCTTGGCGGGCTCGCGCGCAGCCTGGCCGGAGCACCGCCGGACACCCCGGCGCCCGCGACGGTGCCGAGTCCTTCGACGGCCGCCGACCTCGATCGGCCCGACTCCGACCGGGTGGCGGTGGTCGGGCTGGCTGGACGGTACCCGGGCGCCCGCACCATGGACGAGCTGTGGCGGATTCTGCGCGACGGCGTCGACTGCGTCGGCGAGGTACCGGCCGAGCGGTGGGACCACGAACCCCACTATCTGGCCGAGGGCGCGCCCGGCCGCACGTACTCCGGCTGCCTCGGCGCGATCGACGGGGTGGACGAATTCGATTCCCTGTTCTTCAACATCTCGCCCGGCGAGGCCGAGCTGATGGATCCCCAGCAGCGGCTGTTCCTGCAGACCGCGTACGAGGCGCTGGCCGACGCGGGGTACACGCCGGCAACCATCGGCCGCGACGTCGGGGTGTACGTGGGAGCGATGGCCCACGACTACGGCCTGTTCAGCGCCCAGGCGGCACCGACCGGTGAGAGCCCGTACCCGTGGGCGGAGAACTACCAGATCGCCAACCGGGTGTCCTACACCTTCGACTTCACCGGGCCCAGCCTGGCGGTCGACACGGCCTGCTCGTCGTCTGGTTCGGCGCTGTACCTGGCCTGGTCCGCGGTGTGCCGCGGGGACGTGTCCGCCGCCATCGCCGGCGGGGTGAACCTGGTGCTGCACCCGGCCCGGCACATCCAGTACGCCCAGATGGGCATGTTGGGCAGGTCCGGACGGTGCCAGGCGTTCGGCGCCGGTGCCGATGGCTTCGTGCTCGGCGAGGGCGTCGGCGCGGTGGTGCTCAAGCGGCTCGGCGACGCTCGCCGCGACGGCGATCATGTGTACGGCGTGCTGCTCGGCGCCGCCACCAACTCCGACGGTCGCACGAACGGCTTCACCGTGCCCAGCCCGACGGCACAGGCCGATCTGATCCGCCGGGCGCTGGCGGTGTCCGGAGTGGACCCCTCGACGATCGGGTACGTCGAGGCACACGGCTCGGGCACCCCACTGGGCGACCCGATCGAGCTACGCGGACTTCACGACGCGTTCGTGGGCAACCGGACCGGATCAACAGCCGCAGCGCGGGACATGACGAGCCACTGTGGAATCGGCAGTGTCAAGAGCAACCTGGGCCACCTGGAGGCCGCGGCCGCGGTGGCAGGCCTGACGAAGGTCATGCTCCAGCTGCGACACGCGACCCTGGTGCCGACCCTGCATGCCGACCGGGCCAATCCCCGCCTGGACCTGGCGGCCGGCCCGTTCCGGATACAACGCGAACGCGCCGGGTGGATCTCGACCGGTCCGCGCCGGGCCGGCCTGAGCTCGTTCGGCGCGGGCGGGGTGAACGTGCACCTCGTCGTTGAGCAGGCACCCGCCACGGCGCCCGACGAGCCCGAGGCGCCCGCGGGCGGCTACCTGTTCCTACTGTCGGCACGCGGCCCCGAGCAGTTGACAGAGTACGCCGGGCTGCTGCGCGACCGGGTCCGCGACGCAGGCGATGAGCTGCGGCTGGCCGACGTGGCCGAGACCCTGCGGATCGGTCGCGAGACCCTTTCCGAGCGCGCCGCGTTCCGCGCCGGCAGCCACGACGAGCTGCTGACCGCGCTCGACGCGCTGGCCGCCGGAGCCCCGGCGGACCGCGTCCTGCGCGGCACCGGCACCGTGGCCACCCCGCCCGAGCGGCTGTTGGCCGACCTGGTGGCGGCCGGCGACCTGGACACGCTGGCATGGCTGTGGACACAGGGTGCCCGGGTGCCGTGGCAGCAACTGGCCGGCACCGGGGGCCGGCGGGTGAGTTTGCCGCCCCCACCGTTCGCCCGGACCCGGCACTGGCTGGCGAGCGCGAGATACCAGGTCCGAAATCATCCGACCACTGTGGACCGGGCGGAGCCGGCGAAGCCGGCCGCGATCGGCTACCTGCGCCCGAGCTGGGAGCGGTACCCCGGACCCGACCGGTCAGCCACCGCCTTTGCCCGGACCGTACTCGTGCTCGGTAACCGTCCAGCCGGCACCGATCTGCCGACCGGAGTCCGGTGTGTCGAGCTGCGGTCCGCCATCGGCTACCACCGCGACGGTGATCCCACGGTCGCGGTACGGGAGGCCGAGACCGCCGACGATCGACGCGTCCTGGCGGAGCTCGCCGACGGCGGGCGTACCGTGGTGATCGACTACCGGCGGCTCGGGTCCCCGGACGGCGGGGACGTGCCGGGCGTCCTCACGCTGCCGCTCGCCCTGACGCGGGCGATCGCGGGCGGGGCGACGAGCGTCGACTACGTTCTGGTGAGCCACGACGAGGCGGTGGACCCGGCGGCCGCGGCGATCGGCGGGTTCGGTCGGTCGATCGAGGCCGAGGGTGTGCCGGTGCGCTGCAGCCGGGTCGAGACGGTCGACGGATACCGGCCGTCGGTGACCGAGTGCCTGGGGGTGGCGGCCGGTGCAGAGCGGGAGGTCCGGTGCGCCCCGGACGGCTGGGCCCGACGCCGGTACCTGCCGGTCGCGCCCGGCGAGCCCGCCGCGTCGTTTCGGCCCGGCGGCGCCTACCTCATCACGGGTGGTGCCGGTGGTGTCGGTCGGCTGATCGCCCGGCACCTGGCCCGGGCGTATCGCGCACGATTGGTGCTCCTGGGTCGCGGCGCGGCCACGGAGTCCGTGGATCGGCTGCTGGCGGAGGTACGCGACGAGGGTGGCGAGGCGTGCTACCTCACCGCCGATGTCACCGACGCCGACCAGCTCGACGCGGCGCTTGCCTCGGCACGCGAGCGGATCGGCGCGCTGAACGGGATCATCCATGCCGCCGGAGTCGTCGACGACGGGGCCGTGGCGGCGAAGACCCCGGCATCGATCGGCCGCGTACTCGCCCCGAAGGTCTCCGGGACCGTGCTACTCGACCGTGCCACCGCCACCGACCCGCTGGACTTCTTCCTTCTCATGTCCTCGTACGTGGGCACGCTCGGCAACGCCGGGCAGGCGGACTACGCCGCGGCGAACCGATTCCTGGACGCCTTCGCCGGGTACCGGGGCGGGCTGGCGCGCACGGGCGCCCGTACTGGCACCACGGTGTCCGCCGCGTGGCCACTGTGGATCGCCGGCGGCATGCGGATGCCCGACGACGTCAGGCAACTCACCGCGACCACCACCGGCCTGCGGCCGCTCGACACGGCGGACGCGGTCGGCGCGCTGGAGCGGGTGATCGGGTATACCGGCGGCACGGTGCTCGTCGGACATGGCGACCTGTCCCGGTTCGAGGCCGCATTGAACGGTGCGGCCTCGATGCGATCGCCGGTACCGCCGGCATCGGTGTCGGCTGTGTCGGCGGTGCTGGCTGTGTCGGCGAGCCCGACGGTCGACATCGAGTCGGTACTCGCCGGGGCGCTGGCCGAGACGCTGAAGTTGCCGGCGGCGGACCTGGATCCCGATGTCCAGTTCGGCGAGTACGGGGTCAACTCGGTCCTGATGGTCCGGCTGGCCAACCGCGTCAACGAACTGCTCGGCGTGGCGATCAGCCCGACGGTGCTGTACGACACACCGACGATCCGCTCCCTCGCCGGCACCCTGCGAGACAGGTTTCCGAACGCCGGCCCGCCGACGCCGGGCCCATTGTCGGCCGGGCCGACGCCGGGCCCATTGTCGGCCGGGCCGACGCCGGGCTCA
>JAVHWE010000275.1:0-4442 GCA_032160285.1 Micromonosporaceae bacterium
CGACGTACGCCGGTTGCGTCCCCCCTGCAGCCAATCCAAGTCCGAGCGCAACGCGGCGATCAGCTCGTCACGGTCCGCGGTCGCCGCACGGACAGCGAGGCTGTAGCGCGCGATGACGTCAAGGTCAGTCAGCTCCACGCGGTTGGACGTCTCGGCCATGCGCGCCACCCTACGTGCTGCTAGTAGCAGAAGCCCGCTGTGACGACGTTGCTCGTTGAATGGTTGCGGAGCCGATCACGCGATCGTCGTCGTACAGGACAACGGTCTGACCCGGGGCAATCCCACGAGCGGACTCGTCAAGGCGCACGACAAGCGAATCGCCGTCCATGTCAGCTGAGCACGGGATGGGCGCGCCGTGCGCCCGCAGCTGCGCAAGCCCCGCGAACGGCAGAGCAGGCACCGGACCGCACCACGTCGGCGACCCGCCGACGACCACGTCGACGTCGAGCAGCTCAGCAGGACCAACCGTGACCGTGCGCGTCACCGGCGACACGTCGAGCACGTACCGCGGCCGCCCGTCCGCGGCGGGAACACCAACGCGCAGACCGCGGCGCTGCCCGACCGTGAACGCATATGCACCATCGTGGCCACCGACGACGTCTCCCGACGCGGCGTCGACGATCGGCCCGGGCTGCGCGCCGAGCCGACCTCGCAGAAAACCGTGGGTGTCGCCGTCCGCGATGAAGCAGATGTCATGGCTGTCCGGCTTCTCCGCCACCGCGAGCCCGCGCTGCGCCGCTTCGGTGCGTACGTCGACCTTGCCGGTGTCGCCGATCGGAAACATCGCGTGCGCGATCTGTTCCGGTCGCAGGACAGCCAGCACGTAGGACTGGTCCTTCGCGGCGTCGACCGACCGGCGCAGCAGGCCGTCGTCGCCCAGCCGGGCGTGGTGCCCGGTGACCACCGCGTCGAAGCCGAGCGCGAGCGCCCGGTCCAGTACCGCGGCGAACTTGATCTTTTCGTTGCAGCGCAGGCACGGATTCGGGGTACGGCCGGCCGCGTACTCGGCGACGAAGTCGTCCACCACGTCCTCATGGAACCGGTCGGCCATGTCCCAGACGTAGAACGGTATGCCGATCACATCGGCCGCGCGGCGGGCGTCCCGGGCGTCTTCGAGCGTGCAGCAACCGCGCGCGCCGGACCGGTACGTCTTCGGGTTGCGGGCGAGCGCGAGGTGCACCCCGGTGACGTCGTACCCGGCGTCGACCGCGCGGGCGGCCGCCACCGCCGAGTCGACACCGCCTGACATGGCCGCGAGAACCTTCACGGCACCGAGACTACCCGCGGGCCGCCCGCACGGCGCCGGCACGGCCGGCCCGCTCGACCGCCGCCGGCAGCGCGTCTACCAGCGCGGTAACGTCGGCGAGGGTCGAGGTATGGCCGAGCGAGAACCGCAGCGACGAGCGCGCACGGTCGTCGTCGGCGCCCATCGCGAGCAGTACGTGCGACGGCTGGGCCACCCCGGCCGAGCACGCCGAACCGGTCGAGCAGGCGATCCCCTGCGCGTCGAGCAGCAGCAGCAGCGCGTCGCCCTCGCAGCCGGGGAACGAGAAGTGCGCGTTGCCGGGCAGGCGGTCGACCGGATCACCGTTGAGCAGGGCGGTGGGTACCGCGTCGCGGACCCGGGCGACCAACAGGTCCCGAATGCCGCCGACCCGGGCGACATACGCGGACCGAGCCTTGACGGCCGCCTCCACACTGGCGGCGAACGCCACGATGCCGGGCACGTCGAGGGTACCGGAGCGGACGTCCCGTTCCTGGCCGCCGCCGTGCAGCAGCGGCGTGCAGTCGACGTCGCGGCCGAGGACGAGCGCGCCGACCCCGATCGGGCCGCCGAGCTTGTGGCCGGTGACCGTCATCGCGGCGACGCCACTGGCCGCGAAGTCGATCGGTACCTGGCTGATCGCCTGGACGGCGTCGGTGTGCAGCGGCACCCGGTACCGGGCGCAGGCCCCGGCAAGTTCGGCGACCGGCTGGACGGTCCCGACCTCGTTGTTGGCCCACATCGCTGTGACCAGCGCGACCTGGTCGCCGTACCGGTCGAGGGCGGCACGCAGCGCGTCGACCTCGACCCGGCCCACCTCGTCGACCGGCAGCCAGGTGACCGCGGCCCGCTCGTGGCCGACCAGCCACTCGACCGCGTCGATGACGGCGTGGTGCTCGATCGACGACGCGATCACCCTGGTACGAGCCGGATCGGCGTCCCGCCGCGCCCAGAAGACGCCCTTGACGGCGAGGTTGTCGCTCTCGGTACCGCCGCTGGTGAAAATCACCTCCGACGGCCGCGCACCGAGGGCCGCCGCTATCCGCTCGCGGGCCTCCTCGACCAGGCGCCGGGCCCGCCGACCGGGCGCGTGCAGCGAGGATGCGTTGCCCAGTTCGCCGGCGGTCGCCACGTATGCCGCCAGCGCCTCGGGCAGCATGGGCGTGGTGGCGGCGTGATCCAGGTAGGCCATCGCCACCAGACTATCGGCCCGGCGCCGCTACCCGTGGCCCACCGCCGTCCGACGGCTCGCCTCAACCGGATGGGTGATCTTGGACACCTGGGCGACCTCGGGGTCGCACAACTGCCCAAGATCGGGGGACCGGGGCGCGTCAGGTGCCGCGTTTGCGGATTTCGGCGGCGGCCTGGGGAACGACCTTGAACAGGTCGCCGACGACGCCGAAGTCGGTCAGTTCGAAGATCGGCGCTTCCTCGTCCTTGTTGACCGCGACGATGGTCTTCGACGTCTGCATGCCGGCCCGGTGCTGTATCGCACCCGAGATCCCCAGCGCCAGGTACAGCTGCGGCGATACCGTCTTGCCGGTCTGGCCGACTTGGAACTGGTGCGGGTAGAACCCGGAGTCGACCGCCGCCCGGGACGCGCCGACGGCCCCGCCGAGCAGGTCGGCCAACTCCTCGACGAGCTTGAAGTTGTCGGCGTTGCCGACCCCGCGACCACCGGAGACCACAACGGACGCTTCGGTGAGTTCGGGCCGGGAACCCTTCTGTTCGGCGACCCGGTCGACGACCCGGGCCAGCTTGTCGTTGGCGTCGATCGAAACGTTCAGCGTCTCCACAGTGGACGGCACCGGCGACGGGGCCGGCGTCACCGAGTTCGGCCGCAGGGCGACCAGCGGAATGCCCTTGGTGACCCGGGACCTGACGATCGTCGAGCCGGCGAAGACCACCTGGGTCGCGGTGCCGTCGGCCGCCAACCCGACCGCGTCGGTCAGGACGCCGTTGTCGAGCTTGACCGCGAGCCGGCCGGCGATCTCCTTGCCCTCCTGGGTGGCGGCGAGCAGCACGGCCGCCGGTGACACCGACCGGACCAGCTCGGCCAGTACCGTGGCCTTGGGTGCGACCAGGTAACCGTCGAGCTCCTCGCTTTCGCCCAGGTACACCTTGTGCGCGCCGTACTCGGCGAGCCGGTCGGTCAGCGCCGCGCCGGCACCGGGGCCGCTCAGCACCACCGCGGACGGCTCACCCAGGTCGCGGGCGATGGTCAGCAGCTCCAGGGTGACCTTCTTGACGCCGGCCCGGCCGGCCTCGACGACGACGAGTATCTCTGCCATGTCCGGCCCTCTCAGACGAACTTCTCGGACGCCAGGAACTCGACGAGCTTCGTCCCGCCGTCCCCGGTGTCGATGACCTTGTTGCCGGCCCGCCGCGGTGGACGCCTGCTGTGCTCGACCACGGTACTGGTGGCGCCGTCGAAGCCCACCTCGGACGGCGAGATCCCGAGATCGGCCAGCGACTTGACGTCCAGCGGCTTCTTCTTCGCCGCCATGATGCCCTTGAAGGACGGGTACCTGGGCTCGTTGATCGTGTCCCAGACGCTGACCACGGCCGGCGTCGAGGCGGAGACCACCTCGTACCCCTCGTCGGTCTGCCGCTCGATGGTGAGCGAGGTGCCGTCCACGGTGAGCTTGCGGGCGCCGGTCAGCGCCGCGATGCCGAGCCGCTCGGCGATCATGTGCGGGATGACCTGAACCCGCCCGTCGGTGGACTCGGCACCACACAGGATCAGGTCCGCGTCGAGCTGGCCGAGCGCCGCCGCCAGTACCTTCGAGGTGGCGACCGCGCACGAGCCGTGCAGCGCGTCGTCGGCCACGTGTACCGCCGCGTCCGGCCCCATCGACAGCGCCTTGCGGATCGACTCGCCGGCCCGTTCGGGACCGACCGACAGCACCACGACCTCGCCGCCGACCCGCTCCTGGATCTGCAGCGCCTCCTCGATGGCGTACTCGTCCATCTCGTTGATCACGTTATTCGCCGACCCTCGGTCAACGGTGTTGTCGTCACTGCGCAGCGTGCGCTCCGCTCCGGAGTCCGGCACCTGCTTGACGAGTACGACGATCTTCATCGTTGCGCGACGTCCTCCTGCTTGGCAGTGCTGTTTTGGTTCGCGACTGCGGGGCTCGCTTCGCTCACTCCTCCCGCTCACGGTGCTCACATGATC